>JACFNR010000001.1:0-45457 GCA_019454765.1 Trueperaceae bacterium
AGCCGGCCGCGCGGAGCCGACCGCGCGCATGGCCGACCGCCCGCGGAGCCGACCGGCCGGGCGGGAGGCCGGTGGTAGACTCCTTGGGTCATGTCGGCTCTGTACCAACGGGCGCGGCCGGTCACCTTCGACGAGGTCGTCGGGCAGGACCACGTCAAGGACGTGTTGACGTCCGCCATCGCGCGCTCCCGCGTCGGCCACGCCTACCTCTTCTCCGGGCCCCGCGGCGTCGGCAAGACCACGACGGCCCGCCTCCTCGCCATGGCGGTCAACTGCGAGGCTCCCGCCGCGGAGCGGCCTTGCGGCCGGTGCGAGTCGTGTCGGCTGGTGCAGGCCGGGTCTCACCCCGACGTGGTCGAGCTCGACGCCGCCTCGAACAACTCCGTCGAGGACGTGCGCGACCTGCGCGAGCGCGTCATGTTGACGAGCATGCGGGGCGGCACGCGGGTGTGGATCCTCGACGAGGCGCACATGCTCAGCAAGGCCGCCGCCAACGCCCTCCTCAAGACGCTCGAGGAGCCGCCGCCCGGCCTGGTGTTCGTCCTCGCGACGACGGAGCCGGAGCGCCTACCGCCAACCGTCCTGTCGCGCTGCCAGCACTTCCGGTTCAGGCGCCTCACCGACGACGAGATACGGGGCAAGCTGGCGCGCCTCGCGAACGCCGCCGGGGTGGCGGCCGAGACGGCCGCGCTCGACCTCGTGGCCCGGAGCGCCGACGGCGGCATGCGCGACGCAGAGTCGCTCCTCGAGCGGCTCTTGGCCTCCGGCGAGGCGGTCACCCTCGTCCGCACGGAGGACGCCCTGGGCCTGCCGCCTCACGAGCGGCTGCGGGCGATGGCGTCGGCCCTGGCGAACGGCGACCTGGCCTCCCTGCTGGCGGAGGCAGACGCCCTCTACCGCGCCGGCTTCGCTCCGCGGACGGTGGCGGACCAACTGGCGCGCAGCCTACGCGGCGCCCTCCACGCCCTGCTCGCCGGCGAGCCGTGGCTGGCAGCGGGCGAGGACGACCTGCTGAGGTTGCTGCACGCCCTCGACGACGAGCAGGAACGCTTCGTGCGCCACGACGACCTCTACTCCCTCGAGGTCGCCCTCATCAAGGCGCGTAACGCCCTGCTAGGGAACGGGCCTGCGGCGGGCGCCGCGGTCGCGGCGTCCGCGGCGGCGGCCGCCGCGGCGGGCGCCGTGGCGGACGGCGTCATGCCCGTGGCGAGGGGCGCGGTGACCGGGACGGTGGGCGAGACGGCGAGCGAGACGGTGGGCGAGGCCGTGTCCGGGGACGCGACCGGCCCTGCCGTCGCGCGCCGCCGTCCGAGCGGCAGCACCCCCCGCGCCGCCGGGGCCGAAGCGCCGCCCTCGGGCGGTGCTCGCGGGGCCTCCCCGGAGCCGGACGCCGCTCCCGGCGGGGACCCCGCGCAGGTCCCTGCTGACGGGGAGCAGGTCGGTCAGTTCTCCTGGCACGCGGTGCGCAGCCAGGCCGACGTGCGCCTGAAGGCCTTCCTGGCGCCGGTGCGCGTGGAGCACTCGGGCAGCGCCGTGCGCGTGACGTTCCCCGAGGCGAACGAGTTCCACCACAAGCAGTTGATCATGCGCCTGGCCGCGTTCGAGGAGCTGCTGACGGCCGTCGTCGGTCCCGGCTTCGACGTCACCATCGATGGCCCGGCGGGCACCTCGCGCTTCACCACGAGCGGGAGCACCCGAGGGGGCGGTCCAAAAAAAGCGTGACGGGGCAGGCGGCGCCTGGCCCCGAGGTCACGGAGCGCGGCCCGCTTCCCACCGCCTCGCCCGCGGCGCCGCGGTCGGCGCCCGCCAATGCGGCCGGCCCGCAGGCACCGGCCGCACCGGGGGCCGCTGGTCGCGGCGCGGGACGCGGCGCGGGACGCACCGCGGGACGCAGCGCAGGACGCGATGCGGTCGCCGCGCCCGACCGCGCCGGGGATCACGGCGCGGCCCCACGCCCACAGGCGGCCGGCGCGGACCGCCCCCCGCCTCCACAAGCGAGCCCACCAGGAGCGAACCCACCGGAGGTGGGCGACCTAATCCCCGACGACGTCGTCTCCTCGGCGGGCGGGGGTACCGGGGACCTGTGGGGGGAGCCTTGGGGCGAGCCGCCCGTCGAGCCTTGGGAGGACGAGGCGCGCACCCCCCAGGCGGCCGCGGTGTCCACAGCTGACCCGGCCGCTGGCCCGGCCGCCGCCCCCGCTCAGACCAGGGCCGCCGGCCGGGCGCGCTCGGCCGCGAAGCGGCAAGGGGGCGGCGCGCGCTCCGAGCGGCGGGGCGCGGCGGGGTCGGCGCACGGTCGCGGACCTGTCGACAGCGACACACCCCAGGGCAAGGCGTTCGCGGAGGTCGTGGCGCTCTTCCCCGGCCGCGTGATCGAGGTGTTGCCGCTCGGCCGCCCCCCGGACACCGACGACAAGGGCACCGGCGACGAGACCGAAGCGCCGTTCGCTGCCGGTTACGATGACCCCATGGAGGCGGGCTCCGAGTAGGGCGACGCCTGACCCGCCGACCCGTCGCCGCGCCCGCGCGCCGCGCCGGGCCGCGCCTTAGGAGTGGACGTGAACATCCAGAAGCTGATGAAGGAGGCGCAACGCGCCCAGCAGAAGGTCGCGGAGGCGCAGGAGCGCCTGGCGAGCATGTCGGTCGAGGGCTCCGCCGGGGCGGGGCTCGTGCGGGCGGAGGCCACCGGCGACGGCACCGTCACCAAGGTCCGCATCGACCCGAAGGTCGTGGACCCGTCCGACGTCGAGATGTTGGAGGACCTCGTCACGGCGGCGGTCAACGAGGCGCAGCGCAAGGCCAAGGAGCTGCAGGAGCGGGAGATGGGCGCGGCGATGGGCGGCGTGGGCGGCCTCGGCGGCCTGGGGGGCATGCTCTGAGCGAGCTGTCCGCCGGCCGGAGCGGCACCCGAGGGGCGCCACGTTGAGCGTCCGCTTCCCAGGTCCGCTCCTGACCCTCATCCGCGAGCTCGGGCGCCTGCCGGGGATCGGTCCCAAGAGCGCACAACGCCTCGCGTTCCACCTCTTCAACCGCCCCGAGGCCGAGGTCAGGGCGCTGGCAGAGGCGCTCGTCGAGGCCAAGACCGGCCTGGCGCGCTGCCCGATCTGCTACAACGTCATGAGCGCCGACGCTGACTGCTGCGCGGTGTGCGCCGACGCGCGCCGCGACCGCGGCCTGCTCTGCGTCGTCGAGCAACCGGCCGACCTGCTCGCCATCGAGCGCTCCGGCGAGTTCCAGGGGCTCTATCACGTCCTCCACGGCGCCCTCAGTCCCATGAACGGCGTCGGGCCCGATCAGCTCACCATCGCGGCGCTCGAGCGCCGGGCGGCGGGGCTGCGCGAGGTGGTGCTAGCCACCTCCACCACCGTGGAGGGCGAGGCGACCGCGCACTACCTGGCGCGTCAGCTGGCGCGAAGCGGCGCGACCGTCAGCCGCATCGCCTACGGACTGCCGGTCGGTGGCGACCTGGAGTACGCAGACGAGGTCACGCTGGGGCGCGCCATCAGCAACCGCCGCCCCGTCTGAGCGCCCCCCCTTGACCTCGCAGGGGCCGTGCGTATAATGTGCGCGCTTCGCGGGAGGATTGGGGTCAGTGCATTGTCGTCAACTCATGCCATGAAGCGGCTCGTCATCGTGGAGTCGCCCACCAAGGCACGCACGATCAAGCGGTTCCTGCCGGCCGACTACCAGGTCGAGGCGAGCATGGGTCACGTGCGCGACCTGCCGTCCAGCGCCGCCGAGATCCCCGACAAGTACAAGGGGAGCGAGTGGGCGCGCCTCGGGGTGAACGTGGACGCCGGCTTCGAGCCCCTCTACGTCGTCTCGCCCAAGAAGAAGGCCGTGGTCAAGAACCTGCAGAGCGCGCTGGCGCAGGCGGGCGAGGTCTACATCGCGACTGACGAGGACCGCGAGGGCGAGTCGATAGGTTGGCACCTCGTCGAGGTCCTGAATCCGCGGGTGCCGGTCAAGCGCATGGTGTTCCACGAGATCACCGAGCGCGCCATCCTGGAGGCGCTCAGCAACACGCGCGACATCGACGCCCACCTCGTGGAGGCGCAAGAGACGCGCCGCGTGCTCGATCGGCTGGTCGGTTACGCCATCAGCCCGCTACTGTGGCGCAAGATCGCGCCCAAGCTGAGCGCCGGCCGCGTCCAGAGCGTCGCCGTGCGCCTCCTCGTCATGCGGGAGCGCGAGCGCATGTCGTTCGTGCCGGCCGCCTACTGGGACCTGAGCGCCAGGCTCGCCAAGGGCGGCGCAGGCACGAGCGGGCGCTTCGAGGCCGCGCTCACGCATGTCGGCGGGCGCCGGGTGGCGGGTGGGCGCGACTACGACGCGGCCACTGGCCGCCTCAAGGCGGAGCTGCGCCGCGGCGACGACGTGATCGAGCTGGCCGAGGCGGACGCGAGGCGCCTGGCGGCCGCCGCGGAGCGGGCCGCCTGGAAGGTGCTCGGGCTGGAGGAGCGGGAGCAGACCCGCGCGCCTGCCGCGCCCTTCACCACCTCGACCTTGCAGCAAGAGGCGAGCCGCAAGCTGGGCCTCGCCGCGCGCGACACCATGCGCGTCGCCCAGAGCCTGTACGAGAACGGCTACATCACCTACATGCGCACGGACTCGACCAACCTGTCGGAGGAGGCGCTCGCGGCCACGCGCGCCGCCATCGAGGCGCGTTACGGCCCCGATTACCTGGGCGGGGCACGGAAGCACAAGGGCGCGGCCCGCAACGCCCAGGAGGCGCACGAGGCGATCAGGCCCGCCGGCACCGAGATGCGCACGGCCGACGAGCACGCCCTCAAGGGGCTCGAGGCGGCCGTCTACGACCTGGTGTGGAAGCGAACGGTCGCCTCGCAGATGGCCGACGCGCGCCTCAAGTTCGTGACCGCCCGCATCGGCGCCACGCCTGACGGCGAACCCGAGCTGAGCTTCCGGGCCAGCGGCCGCACCGTCCTCTTCCCGGGCTTCTTCCGCGCCTACGTGGAGGGAAGCGACGACCCCGACGCCGCGCTAGACGACCGTGACCAGCCGCTGCCGCCACTGACGCAGGGCGACTCCCTCGACTGCGCCGGCGTGACGGCGGCGGGTCACGAGACCAAGCCACCGGCCCGCTACACCGACGCCTCGCTCGTGAAGCTGCTCGAGACGGAGGGGATCGGGCGGCCGAGCACCTACGCGAGCATCATCGACACCATCCAGGCGCGCGGCTACGCCCGCAAGCAGGGTCAGCAGCTCGTGCCGACGTTCACGGCGTTCGCGACCAACAACCTGCTCGAGCGGCAGTTCAGGCAGCTCGTCGACACGGAGTTCACGGCGCGCATGGAGCGCGTCCTCGACGACATCGCGGCCGGCGAGCGCGCCTCCGACACCTACCTGAAGGACTTCTACCTGGGTGACAACGGCATCGTGCGGCTGGTGGACGACGCCCTCGGCGCCATCGACGCGCGCCAGATCTCGACGGTCGAGAACGCCGCCTGGGCGCCGTACGTGGTGCGGGTCGGCCGCTACGGACCGTACGTGGAGGGCCCGCTGGACGGCGAGGTCAAGACGACCTCGCTCCCCGCCGACCTGGCACCCGGCGACATCACGAAGGCCGAGCTGGAGCGGTACCTGGTGGAGGCCAACATGGGCGACGTCGTCGTCGCCACCGAGCCCGCCTCGGGCCAGCCGGTGCTTCTGAAGCGCGGTCCGTTCGGGCCGTACCTGCAGCTGGGCGACGCCGGCCCCGGCGGCGAGAAGCCCAAGCGCGTGTCGCTCCCGCCCAACGTGGCGCCCCACGACGTGGGCGCCGAGCTCGCCCTCGAGCTGATCGCGCTCCCCGCGCGCCTGGGCGAGCATCCAGACGACGGCAAGGTGGTGGAGGTCGGCATCGGCCGCTACGGTCCGTACGTCAAGCACGGCGGCGTCTACGCCAGCATCCCCAAGGGCGAGTTCCTGCTGGACGTCACGCTCGCGCGCGCCCTCGAGCTCCTGGCGCAGAAGAAGCGCCGCGGCAACGCCCCGCTCAAGGAGCTGGGCCCCGACCCGCGGACCGGCGAGCCCATCGAGCTCTACGAGGGGCGCTTCGGTCCCTACGTCAAGCGCGGGAGCGTGAACGCGTCGTTGCCCCGGACGCTGCCCCTCGACGTGGTGACCGTGGAGCAGGCGAGCGACCTGCTCGACGCGCGCGAGGCGGCGGGCGGCGGTAAGCGCCAGGCGAAGGGCAGGGCCGCAGCGAGGGGGAAGACGCGACCGGCGACCAAGGGCGCGACCAAGGGCACGGCGAGGGGCAAGAAGGGCAAGGCGGCCAGCAAGGCGGGCAGCGCCCGGGCGAGGGGCGCCAAGGCGCGGGCAGCCGACGCCAAGCCCAAGGCGACGCCCGAGCAACTCGCCGCCTACCTCGACGAGCTGGCGCCCGACGACGCCGCCGTCCTGCGCCTGACGCTCGGCGCCGGAGCGCCGGCCTTGAACGTGGCGGAGGCCGCCGAGCGCCTGGGAATCGACGAGGCGGACGCCCTGGCGCGCAACAAGCGCGGGCTGTTCAAGCTGCGCATGAGCTTCGGGCGGGACCGCACGCGGGGTTCCGGCGGGTGAGGCCGGCGGGGCCCGGCTCTGCCCTGAACCTGCCGGCGCTCGCCGCGTCCGCCGCGGGGGAGCCGCTCGCCGTGCCCGGCGGGCCGTTCGTCGTCCAGGAGCTGCGCGCCAGGAGCGCCATGACGGGAACCGGCCCCCGCTGGCTGCTGGTGCTCAGCGGCGAGGTCATCGTGGACCTGCCGGGGGGCGACTTCCGGGTGCTGCGCCGGGGCGACGCCCTCCACTTCCCCGAAGGCGAGGGGGCGACCTTGAGCAGCGTCGCAGCGCCGGCGGTCCTGGTGTGGCACGCCTCGCGCTAGACTCGCCGCGTGAAGCGCTACACCGTCGCCGACGGTCTGGTGATCAAGCGGCAGGCCCTGCCCTCGGGTGACGTGATCGTCACGCTTCTCGGGCGCGAGGGCAAGTGGCGCGCGGTCGCGCGCAAGGGCAAGCTGCCCGGCGGCAACGTCGGGCGCCTCTCCCTGTTCCACGACGTGACGGTCCAGTTCTACCGCCGCCAGGAGGACGACCTGGCCCTCCTGACGCAGGTCCAGCTGAACGGCGCGCTGCCTGGGCTCACCGAGCCGACGGCCTACCCCTACGCCCACCTGCTCTGCGAGCTCGCCGACGCGCTCACCGTGGACGTGCACCTGGAGTCGCGCGTGTACGACTACCTGACCTCGGCGCTGCGCGGCCTGGCCTCCCACCACGACACCGAGCTGGTGACGCTGCTCTACGCCTGGCGCCTCCTCGGCGTGGCTGGCCTCGCGCCGCGGGTCGACGCCTGCATCGCCTGCGGCTCGGCCGGTCCCCTGGTGGCGTTCGACGTCGAGGCCGGCGGCCTGACCTGCGCCGATTGCCGCGCGGGACGGGCCCTACAGGGGGCGGCGGCCGACGAGTTGGCCCGGCTGGTGGCCGGCCCGATGAGCGCCGCCCTCGCGACCGACTACCCCGACCGACGGGGGCAGTGGCGCCTGCTCGAGGCCTACGTCGCCTACCACGTTCACGACCTGCGGAGCTTCGCCGCCGCCCGCGAGCAGGGGGCGGCTCGCCCGGAGCCGGCCTGATGGGGGCGGCGCTGGCGGCGCTCGCGGTGGGCTACCTGCTCGGTTCGGTGCCGACCGCCGCGCTGGTGGCGCGGGCCCGGGGCCAGGACGTCTTCCGGCTGGGCTCGGGGAACATGGGCGCCATGAACACCGCGCGCAACCTCTCGCTCGGCTGGGGCGTGATCGTGCTCCTGCTCGACGTCGGCAAGGGCGCCCTCGCCACCTACCTTGGGCTGCTCATGGCCTCGGCCACCGCCAACGCGCTACAGCTGGCGCCGAGCCCGGCGGCGCCGAGTCCGGCGGTCCCGCTCGCCGCCGGCCTCGGCGCCGTGCTCGGGCACGCCTTCTCCATGTTCGTGCGGTTCAGGGGCGGCAAGGCGCTCGCCACGACCCTCGGCGTATCGCTGCCCTACTACCCCGCGGTGGGGCTGGCCGGGCTCGTGCTGATCGTGGCGCTCTACCTGATCACCAGGCGCGCGGGCGCCGCCGCCGTCGTGACCATGCTCGCGTACCCTGCCTTGGCGTTCCTGGCGCTCGAACGGCTCGGGTGGCCGCGCGACGAGACGTTCGCCGTCGTCACCGGAGTCTTGCCCATCGTGGCGATAGTCCTCCTCAAGCACCTGTTGGCGCGGCGCAAGGAGGCGGCGCTCACTGCCAACGCTGACGGCGCTCGGGAACGGCGCCGCTGAGCAGGTCCCGCGCCTCGCCCACCAGGAAGAGGCTGCCGGCCACGACCACCGTGTCGCCGGGGGCCGAGAGGTCGAGGGCCGCGCGCAGCGCCGCGCCCACCCCGGGCGCCGCCACCGCGCCCGGCAACCACGCGGCCAGGTCGGAGGCGGGCACGGCCCGCGGGCTGTTGGACGCCGCCGTCACGACGAGGCGCCGCGCGCGGGGGGCAAGCGCGGCGACGATGCCGGGCACGTCCTTGTCGGCCGAGGCGCCCACGACGAGCACCGCCACCTCCCCCGTCAGTTCCTCGATGGCGCGCGCCAGCGCCCGCGCGCCGGCCGGGTTGTGGGCGCCGTCCAACACCACGCGCCGCCCCTCGCACCAGAAGCTCTCCAGCCGCCCGGGCCAACCGGCGGCGGCCACGGACGCCACGGCGCGGCCGGGCTCCACGCCGAGCGCCACGGCCGCCTCGAGCGCCACGGCCACGTTGGCCACCTGATGCAGACCGACGAGGGGGGTGCGCACCCACGCCCCGTCCTGTGTCGCGCCGGGGTGACGCCAGACGAACTCGCTGCCGTCCCAACCGATGCCGCTCACCTCGCCCCAGAACCCCGCGCCGTACTCGAGGAGCGGCGCCCCGAGCCCGGCCGCCCGCGCGGCCACCACCGTGGCGGCCGCCGGCTCCGTCACCCCCGAGACGACGGGCACGCCCGGGCGCATGATCCCCGCCTTCTCGAAGGCGATCTGGGCCAGGTCGTCGCCGAGGACGGCCGTGTGATCCAGTCCCACCGAGGTGATGACGCTCAGGACGGGCGTCACGACGTTCGTGGCGTCCAGGCGCCCACCCAACCCCACCTCGAGCACGGCGACGTCGACCGCGGCGTCGGCGAAGCTCACCAGCGCCGCCGCCGTCATGACCTCGAAGAACGTGTTCCCGAGTCGTTCCGCCGTGGGCCTTAAGGCGGCCACCGTCGCCTCGAGGCGATCCGCGTCGGTCTCGCGCCCGTCCACGACGACCCGCTCGCCCACCCGCTGCAGGTGAGGGCTCGTGTAGAGGCCGACCGTGCGGTCGGGCGCCACGAGCGCCGCGGCGAGGGTGTGCGCCACGCTCCCCTTGCCGTTCGTGCCGGCGACCAGCACGCTCGAGTAGCGCTCAGCGGGCGCCCCGAGCGCCGCCAGCAGCGCCCGCATGGGCCCCAAGCCCGGCTTCACGCCGAAGCGCTGCAGCCCGAAGAGCCAGTCGAGCGCCGGGGTGGGCGCGGCGTCAGGTGCTTTCATCGCACTCCCTGAGTAGGGCGGCCTCGGGGTCGGCGCCCGCGCCGGGACCGTGGTGACCGGCCACGAGGTCGACGACCCGAGGCGTCACGCCGGCGCGCGCGAGGAGCGACGCCCCGTAGGCGGCGTGGTGGACCCGCGCCTGACGAGCGCCCGCCAGGCCCCGCAACCGCGGTTCGCCGGGCAGCGTCACCGGGGGCAGTAGGTGGGTGAGGACGCGCCACAGGGCGGCCTGGGGCGTGTCGAGCTTCCCGACGTCGTGCAGCAGCGCGGCCGCGACGAGCTCGCGTGACGCCCGCGGGGAGAGCACCAGGACGCGCCGCGCCACCTCGAGCCCATGGGCCCTCTCGTGGGCCGGCATGCGCCCGAACAGCGCGAACTCCGCGGCCGTCAATCGCGCGCGCGCCCAGTCGTCGTCGGGGCGGGCCAGTGCCGGCGCCGCCGCGAGCAGGGTGCGGCGCGCGGCGTTGACGTACCAGGCGCGTGGTCTCCTGTTCGCGGCGGCCCCTCTCATCCCACCGCCGAGTCTACGGCCGCCGACCGGGCCCGGACGGTATGCTGGCCGGGTTACCGCCGCCATGGCGGCCCAGGAGTAGATGGTGTCCACCACTTCCGACCGCCCCTCCCCCCTGCCCGCCGCCCTCGCCGTGGCCGCGCTGCTGTTCGCCTTGGGCCCGGGCTGGGTCCGGGCGCAGCCCGGCGCCGCGCCCACCGACGACGCGTCTCGGAGCGCCGTCACGCGAGAGGCCACCGTCGACCCGGTGCCCGCCGCCGCCGACGCGGCGGTGGCGACCTGGCTCGCCAGGAAGCCCGTCTCCCTCGAGACGCTGGCCGGGCTCGACCCCAAGGAGCTCTGCCTGCGGCTCCCCGACCTCGTCACCAACCCAGCGCCGCCGCCCGGCACGCAGGTGAGGATCGAGGACCGCATCGAGGGTCCGAGCGACGACCCCGACGTGCGCCGCTTCACGTACGCGGCCGTGAGACCCGGCAACCAGCTCGACGTCGTCGAGGTGGTGATGGAGCGCGGCGCGGGCGAGTGGCGGGCCGCCCGCGTCGGCTTCCGCGCCGCGGGCCAGCCGACCGGCGTGCGCGCCTGGTTGCAGACACCCGCCGCCGGGTGGGCGTTCGCCGCCTTCTCGTTGCTCGTGCTGTTGGGGCTGCTGCGGCGGGGCTCGCTGCTCAGGCGCTGGCTTGCCGGCGGGTTCCAGGCCATCAGGGAGCACAGGCGCCTCGTGACCCTCACCCTGCTGGGACTCTACGGGCTGTTCGCCCTCGGCGCCTACACGGGCACGACGCTGCCGCAGGAGTGCGAGCAGGCGGTGCTCGACGTCGTGAACGCCGCCATCGGGAGCGTCGGCGCTACCGCGGCCTACGGTAGCGGCAACGTGCTGCGGGCGGCGGCCACGACCTACTTCCAGAACTTCGGGGTGGTGACGGCGTCCGTCACCTTCCCGTTGGCGGCCCTGTTCGGGGTCCCCGCCTACGCCTTCGCGGCGGCGTCCTTCTTCACGCAGGGAGTGCCGTTCGGGCTGCTCGCGACGGGCGGACCCCTCTACCTGTTCTTCCTACTGGTGCTCCTCGCGCTCGAGCTGACCTCTTACTTCCTCGTGGTCGCGGGCGGCGGCATGCTGCTTGCCACGGTCGTGGGGCGCGGGGCGCCGGGCAGGTTCGCGCGCGGGTTCCGCAAGCTTCTGCTCATGCTGCCGGTGGCCGGCGTGCTGCTGCTGATAGGCGCGTGGTACGAGGCGCTCATCATCATCCTCGGGCTCGCCTAGGCGCGGGGCGGTTCCCCCCACACGCGCCTGACGGCGGGGGCGACGTCGAGTAGCGAGCGGGCCACGCCGAACTCGGCGGCGCGCGGTCCGGCGGCGAGGAGCGGCACCGGGTTGCGCGTGTGGTGACCCGACGCCACGTCTTCCAGGTTCCCGTGGTCCGAGGTGACGACCACCGTGACCCCCCCGGCGAACAGCACGGCCAGGAGCTCGTCCAAGCGCCCGAGCAGGGCGACGGCGCCGGCGAAGTCGCGAGCGTGACCCAGGGCGTCGGTGGGCCACACGTCGAGGAACACGAAGCTGGCGCCCTTCGCGAGGTGCAGGAGCACGGCGCCCGCCGCAGCTGCGCTCTGCGGCGCCAGGTTCGCGTCGAAGCCAAGGAGGCGCCCGCCCCCCACGTCGGGCGCGACCGCCTGCCCCGCGCGGTAGGCGTCGAGATCGCGCAGCTCCACGCCGGCCGCCATGGCGGCGACCACGGGCGCGTTGGGCCGCTGCCTCCGGCCACCCAGGTGCTCGAAGTACGGGGGCGGGTAGGCGTTCGCCAGCACGGCGCCACGCCGGCGCGCGCCGTCCTCGAACAGCGTGCCGTGTTGCAGCAGGGCCTTGAGGGTCGGGCCGGGCCACGGCCCGTAGTGGCGCCCCATGGCGAGCGCGCCGTTCACGCCCGTCAGCAGGGTCGTCTGGCCCGTGGCGGACTGCGGCAGGCCCTCCACGCCGAGGGTGGCGTCGAGGCGGCGGTAGACAAGTGTCTCCTCGTCGAGCTCGTTCAGGTCGCGCGTGAGCGGTCCGCCCAGCACACCGCGCAGGAACGGCATGGCGGCCGCCGCCAACGGGTTGGTGGCAGCGTCGTTGGCGCCGAGCCCCACGCCGTCCAGGAACACGAACAGCACGCCGTCGGCCGGCGGCGCGCCCTGACCACCCCGCGGCCCCTCGGTCGGCGTCAGCCCACCCCCATGGCGGTCCGCACGCGGCGCATGGTGGCGTCGGCGATGCCGCGCGCGCGCTCCGCGCCCTTCGCCAACAGGTTGTCGAGCTCGGCGGGGTCGCTCATGTAGTCGCGGTAGCGCGCCTGCACGGGCGCCAGCGTGCTCACGACCGCCTCGACCACCGCCTTCTTCAGCTGCCCGTACCCAGCCCCCGCGAACTCGCTCTCGATCTCGGCCATGCTCCGCTTGGTGAGCACCTGGTAGATGGCGAGCAGGTTGCGCACCCCCGGCGAGGCGTGGTCGAAGCGCAGCTCGCGGCCGGAGTCGGTCACGGCGCTCATGACGGCCTTCTTGACGGTGGCGGGGTCGTCGAGGAGGTTGATGGCGTGCCCGGGCCGATGCACGGCCACGCTCTTCGACATCTTGGCCGTGGGCTCGTCCAGGCCCATGATGCGGGCGCCCACCGCGGGGACCTGCGCCTTGGGCACCACGAACACGTCGCCGAACAGGTGGTTGAAGCGTTGCGCCAGGTCGCGCGTCAGCTCGATGTGCTGCACCTGGTCCTCGCCGACGGGCACGCTGACCGTGTCGTACAGGAGGATGTCGGCCGCCATCAGCACCGGGTAGTCGAGCAGGCCGGTGCCCACGCTCTCGCGCCCCTCCGACTTGGCCTTGAACTGCGTCATCCGGTAGAGCCAACCGAGCGGGGTGACGCAGTTGAGGAGCCAGGTCAGCTCCGTGTGCTCGCGCACGGCGGATTGCACGAAGACGACGTTGCTCTCCGGGTCGATACCCGCCGCGAAGTAGATGGCGGCGGCGCTCCGCACCTGATCGCGGAGCCTCGCGGGGTCCACCTCCTCGGGGACGGTCAGCGCGTGGAGGTCGACCACGCAGAAGATGCTGTCGCGTTCGTGCTGCTGGGCGACCCACTGGCTGAGGGCCCCCACGTAGTTGCCGAGGTGGAGGGCGCCGGTGGGTTGGATGCCCGAGAAGACGCGCGGCTTGACGGCGCTCGTGGTCTGGTTCATGACGGCCAAGTATACGGGGCGGGCCGTCAACGGGCCTGGAGGACGAGCAGCGCGAGGGCGGGCACCTCGAGGGCCCCGTCCGGGTCGACCGTGACGGGTTCGCCCGTCACGAGGTCGACGCCCGAGTGGGGCGGCAGGCGCCCGGCGGAGAGCGCGACGCGCTTGGTGGCGAGGTTGGCGACGACCAGCAGCCCCTCGTCGCCCGCCCGGCGCTCGAGCGCCAGCACCGACGGCGCGCCCGAGTCCACCACCCGCCACTCGCCTCGTCTCAGGGCGGGCAGTTCGCGCCGCAGCGCCAACAGCCGCCGGTAGCGGGTGAGGAGCGAGGTCGGGTCGCCCGCCTGCTCCGCCACGCTCACGCCCGGCGTGCCCTCGCCGGCGTCGGTCCATGCCGCCGCCGAGCTGAACCCGAAGCGACCGGCCGCGTCCGCGGCCTCCCAGCGCATGGGCGTGCGCTTCGCCAGGTCGCCGCCACCGGGGCCGTCCGTCATACCGATCTCCTCACCGTAGTAGAGGAAGGGCGTGCCGGGCAGGGTCAGGAGCAGGCCGGCGGCGAGCGCCAACCGGGCCTCGTCGCGGCGCGGGAACGACAGGCGCGTGGCGTGGCGGGTCTGGTCGTGGTTGGACAGGAAGGTGCCGCGCGCGGCGCCTTCCGGGTAATGGGCGAGCGTCTGCTCGAGGGCGGCCGCCAGGTCGCGCGCGCTGCGCGCCTGCAGCGCCGCCAGCACCACCTTCCAGAGTGGGTAATCGAACGACATGTCGAGCTGAGCGTCCACGTGGTAGCGGACGATGGCGGGCATCTCCGTCCAGGTCTCGCCCACCAGGAACGCGCCCGGCGCCGCCTCGTGCAGGAAGGCCTCGAAACCGGCGACCCAGGCGTAGGTGGCGGGGGTGTTGGCGATCCGACCCCCATCGCCCTCGACGAGGTGCTGGATGGCGTCCACTCGGAAACCGTCCACGCCGAGCTCGAGCCAGTGGCGGGCCGCGCGCTCGAGCTCCGCCGTGACCGCCGGGTTGGTCAGGTCGAGGTCCGGCATGCCCGCGGAGAAGAGCCCGAGGTAGCTGGTGCCGTCGCCGGCGTCGTGCCAGGCGTTGCCGCCCCGCGTGCCGCGCATGGGCGGCGGGTCGTCCTCGAAGCGGTAGTAGCCACGGTAACGCGCGTCGCCGGCCAGCGCCGCCGCGAACCAGGGGTGGCGGTCCGAGGTGTGGTTGGGAACGAAGTCGAGGATCACGCGGATGCCGAGCGCGTGCGCGGCGGTCACCAGCGAGCGCAGGTCCGCCTCGGTGCCGTAGTCCGGGTGGACGCCGAGGTAGTCGGTGACGTCGTAGCCGTGGTAGCTCGGGCTGGGGTGGATGGGCATGAGCCAGATGCCACCGACCCCGAGGTCGGCGAGGTAGGGCAACCGCGCCTCCAAGCCGCGCAGGTCGCCGACGCCGTCGCCGTCCGAATCCTGGAACGAGCGCACGAACACCTCGTACCAGACGACCTCCCGCCACGGCGGGGTGCCGTCCGGCACCCGGCCGGGCGCCGGCACCGGCACCTGCGCCTGCGAGCCCGCGCCGGACGCCAGGACGAGTCCGGCCAGGACCGCACGCCAACCGAGCCCGCGCCTCGCGCTCGGCGGGAGCTTCACGGGTAGGTCTTGCCCACCCAGGCGAGCGGGCTACTCGCCACGCCGCGCACGCGCATCTCCCAGTGCAGGTGCGGGCCGGTGGAGAGGCCCGTCGTGCCGACGAGCCCGATCACGTCGCCCCGGTCAACGCGCTGCCCGACCACCGCCCGCACCTCCGACATGTGGAAGTAGTAGCTCATGAGGCCGGCGCCGTGATCGATGGCCACCCACCCCCCCTTGATGGGGTAGGCGCCCGCGACCACGACGACGCCGGCGTTGGTGGCGTGAACGGGCGTCCCCTGCGGCACGGCGAGGTCGAGGCCGTAGTGGTACGAGACCGGGCCGCCCTGCTCGTAGCGCCGCGCGTCGCCGAAGCCGCTCGTCGTGACCCCCTCGATGGGCGGCGCGAACGGCTCCTTCCACTGCGGCGCGGGCAGCGCGCCTGCCCAGGCCGCCGCCACCGTGTTCGCCTCCAGTTCGCGGCCCTCGGGGGTGATCACCGCCAAGGTGGCGGCCGAGAGCCTGAGCTGCTCCACCTCGACCGGTAGCGGCTCCAGCACGACGCTCGCCTCTCGCGCTAGGCTCCGGCCGAACTCGTCGACCACCACGAGCCCCACCTGAAGGGTGAGCGGGTCGACGGACATGGGTGCGGCGAGCATGCCGCGATAGCCGCCGTCCGCATCGGCCAACAGCGGGATCTCCGCGCCGTCGACGGTCAAAGTCACGGAGCTCACGGCGGCGGTGGTGGCCGCGTCGGCGTTCGGTCCCGGCAGGCCGGCGACGGAAAGGCCGATCGGGTCGCCCGATCGCGCCGCGGCCGGCGCGCTCAGCACGGGCGCGAGCTCGGGCACGCCGATGACGACGGCGTCGCGCTCCGTGACGTTCCCCGCGCCGTCGGTGGCGATCAGCCGCGCCGGCTGCGCGCCAGGCACCGCCGGAACGTCGAAGGTGGCGTCCTGGTCCACCCGCTCGACCCTCGCGCCCCCGTACTCGAGCACGTACGTCACCGGCTCGTCCGCGCTGACGAACAGCCCGAGCGGCGCGCCGACCGGGAGCCGCGTGGGCGCCTCCACGTAGAGTCGCGGCGGTGTGGTGTCGCGCAGCGCCGCCGCCACAGTGAGGGTGAGCAGTACCGCTGTCAGCACGGCGAGCGCGCCGAGGGCGTAGCGGCGGGGGCGCAGCATCACCCGGCTTGGCTGGTGACGAACGGCAGGTTGCGCTGGCGGTGGTCGACGTCGAGCCCGTAGCCGTACACGAAGGCGTCGTCGATCACGAACCCGACGTAGTCGATGGGCACGTCGACCTTGCGCCGCGACGGCTTGCTGAGGAGGGTCGCCACCTTGATCGACGCGGGTTGCCGCCCCTTCAGGTACGACTGCAGGTACTGCATGGTCAGGCCGGTGTCCACGATGTCCTCGACCAGCACGACGTGCCGGCCCTTCAGGCTCTGCTCGAGGTCCTTGACGAGCCTGACCTCGCCGCTCGACTCGGTCCGCGAACCGTAGGACGACACCGACAGGAAGTCGAGCGTCAGCGGGCGATCGATGGCCCTGACCAGGTCGGCCATGAACATGAACGCGCCGTTCAGGACGCAGATGAGGTGCAGGTCGCCCTCGGCGTGGTCGGCGGCGATCTGGCGCCCCAGCTCTTGCACGCGGCGCGCGATGGTTGCCTCGTCGATGTGGACCGCGCCGTTACCGCGGTGGAAGATGCTCGTAGCCGGCGCCTCGGCGCCTGTACCGTTGGGTTGCACGCTGGGCCACTCCCTGGCGCGGACCGGGTCCGGCGCGGTGCCGCGGGCGGCTTACCCCGGCCGCTGCTCGCGAGTATAACCAAGGGCCCGCAGGTCCTTGGCCGACAACTCGCGGAAGGCCCCCACGGCCAGGTCGCCAAGCTTGAGACCGCCCACCCTGACGCGGACTAGGCGGTCCACCGTGTAACCGAGCGCCTTGAACATCCGGCGGACCTCGCGCTTGCGCCCCTCCGCGAGCACCACCGCGGCGCCTCCCGGTGCCGGGCGGGCGCTCAGGGCGGCGGCGCGACCGTCCTCGAGCTCCACCCCGTCGACCAGCCGCTTGAGGCTCGTGCCGTCGACGCGCCCCTGCTTGGTCCACACCCTGTACTCCTTCTCGAGCTCGTAGCGCGGGTGCGTGAGGTGAAGCGTCAGGTCGCCGTCGGTCGTCAGGAGCAGCAGCCCTTCCGAGTCGCGGTCCAGGCGCCCGACCGCGTGGAGGCCGGGCGTGGGCGGTAACAGGGCGAAGACGGTGGCGCGGCCGCGCTCGTCCTTGGCGGTCGTGACGTAGCCGGGCGGCTTGTTCAGGGCGTAGGTGACGTTGCCCTCCGCCACGTGGAGCTGCTTGCCGTCGACGCGCACGTCGTCACCGACCTCCGCGCGGTCGCCGAGTCGCGCCACGCGGCCGTTGATCGTCACCCGCCCGGCAACGATGAGCTGCTCCGCGGCGCGCCGGCTCGCTCGCCCCGCGCGGGCGATCAGGCGCTGCACGCGTTCGCCCGAGCGCGCCTCGCCCGCCTCGGCGGGCCCGCTGGCATGCCGCGATCCCGGCCGCGATCGGAATCGCGACCGCCCGCTCCCGGCCGTCGCCGGAGTGCGCCCGGGTCGCTGCTCAGTGGCGCGATCGGGGTGGGCCGCGCGCTGGGTCCTGCTTGCCGGGCTCCGTTTGGGGGGGCGGTGCGCGCTCATCAGCGCCAATGATAGTGGACGCGCGGGTAGCATGGCGCATGGCTCCTCGCACCGCCGAGACCCTCGACAGCACCCTCACCGCGCTCCTGGAGGGGGTCATACCGTTCAACCGGCACATCGGCGTGAAGGTCGCGAACATCGACCGCGCCGGCCTCAACCTCACGCTCACCCTCGCCCTGCGCGACGAGCACATCGGCAACGTGATCAGGCGCATGCCGCACGGCGGGCTGGTGGCGGCGCTGGTGGACGCCGCCTCGGGCGGCGCGGCCGCCCTCACGCTCGACGATCTCACGCAGGCGCCCAGCATGGCGACGATCGACATGCGGGTGGACTTCCTCCGGCCGGGGCGCGGGCCGGAGCTTCGCGCCGTGGCGCAGGTGATGCGCAGTGGCAGGAGCGTGATCGTGGTGCGCACCGAGGTGCTCGACGCCGACGGCTCGCTCGTGGCGCTCGGCTCGAGCGCCTTCACCGTGGAGCGCGGCGGGCGGACCGAGTGAGGAGTAGAGCATGATCCACCCCTTGACCTTCCGTCACGCCCAGTTGCTGGTCGACTACTGCCTTGAGGTGCGTCCCGGCCAGGCGGTGCTCGTGCAGGTCGACACGCCGGCCATCCCGCTGGCGCGCGCCTTGACGCGGGCGGTGCTGGCGGCGGGCGCGGAACCGCACCTGCGCCTCGCCTACCCGGAGCAGGCGGCCGACCTGCTCGAGCTGGCGAGCGACGAGCTGCTCGCCGCCGAGCCCGTCCTGCAACTGGAGGAGATCAGGCGCATCGACGCGTGCGTGCGCGTGAACGCGCCCACGAACTCGCGCCACCTCGAGGGGACCGACGCGGCGCGCCAGGCCGCCCTCGGGAGGCGCATGCGGGAGGTCACCCGCCACCGCGTGACGCGCACCCGCTGGGTGGGCACGCTCTACCCCACGCCCGCCGCCGCGCAGGCAGCCGGGATGACGACGGACGCCTACGAGGAGTTCGTGCACGGCGCCATGTTCCTGCACGACGTGGACCCGGCGACGCGCTGGCGCGAGCTGGGCGCCGCCCAGCAGCGGTGGGCGGACCGGCTGGCGCAGGCGGACGTGGTGAGGATCCAGGGGCCCGGGACCGACCTGCGTCTCAGCGTGAAGGGGCGTCGCTGGGCCAACTCCGACGGCAAGCGGAACATGCCGTCGGGCGAGGTGTTCACGGGGCCGGTCGAGGACAGCGCCGAGGGCACCATCCACTTCGCGATCCCTTCCAGCGTGGCGGGCACCGTGGTGGAGGGCGTGACCCTCCGCTTCGAGGCTGGCCGGGTGGTGGCCGCCACGGCCGAGCGGGGGCAGGCGACGCTGGAGGCGCAGCTCGCCGCCGACGCCGGCGCGCGCTTCCTGGGCGAGCTCGGGGTGGGCACCAACCCCCACATCACCACACCGACGCTTCAGACGCTGTTCGACGAGAAGATCATGGGAACCGTCCACCTGGCGCTGGGCGCGTCGTACCCCGAGACGCTGGGGCGCAACGAGAGCAGCATCCATTGGGACCTCGTCTGCGACCTCCGGCGCGAGGGCGTGGTGACGCTCGACGGCGAGCCGTTCCTGGTGGACGGCAAGCTGGTCGGCTGACGACCCCCACCACGCTTCGGCAGCAGCTGCTGCTGCTGCTGCTGCTTGCGTTCGAGCGCGGCGCCAGGTATCCTTCTAAGCCGCGGCCGCCCTCGGGGCGCGCCGCGAAGCGCGTGCCGAAGTGGCGGAACCGGTAGACGCGTACGATTCAGGGTCGTATGTCCGTGAGGACGTGTGGGTTCAAGTCCCACCTTCGGCACCACGCTGCAATGCTCGTCCGCAGGCAATGCTCGTTCACAGGGCGGAGCGCCCCGGTCACCCGGGGCGCTCCGTTCGTCTGCGATGCGAGTTGCAGGGCGGGTTGCCATGCTTCGGCCCATCGGCCCCGCTGGGCGCCCTCGGGGCTCCCGATCAGGCGCCCGCGAGGTGCTCGAGGCTGCCGAGGCGGCGCAGCACCCTCACGACCTCGCCGAGCAGCGCCAGGCGGTTGCGGCGCAGGTCACCGTCGTCCGCGAGCACCAGCACGCCGTCCAGGAACGCGTCGAGGGGCGCCTTGATGCCGACGACCGCCGCCACGTGCGGCTCGAGTCCGCTCAGCGCCGCGGGCGCCGGGTCGCGCAGGTCCCAGGCCGGGAGCTGCGCCTTTGCCGCGGCCAGCAGCTCGTCGACGCCCCGCTGCGCTCCGGGCAGCGCCGCCAGCAGCGGCGCCTCGAGGGGCGACTGGAACAGCTCGCGCTTCACGCCCGCCCCCGGCTCGCGCTTGGGGCGGTCGAAGGCGTGCACGTCCACCGCCTGCGGCTCGCCCTTGGCGAGGTTGGCGGCGCGCTTGTAGAGCGCCATCAGGTCGTCCATCTCGCCGAGACGCAGCATGGCCGTGAGCAGCTCGACGCGCCTGGCGGCGCCGATGGCGGTGACCGAACCCTGGATGGCCGCCCGCACCACGTTCACGGCCGCGCCGTTGCCCTCGAGGAGCGAAGCGACGCGGTCCCAGACGAACTCGACCACCTGGGCCTGCACCTCGGTCGTGGCCGTCACCGGCCCGCCGGCGTAGGCGGCGGCGCTCGCTTCAACCAGGGTGGTCAGCGGTAGCGGCCAGCCCATGGCCCCGAGGACACGGGCCACGGCCAGCCCGTCGCGCCTGAGCGCGTACGGGTCGGCGGAGCCGCTCGGGCGCTTCCCGAGCGCGAAGAAGCCGATCAGCTTGTCGACCCTGTCCGCCACGGCGAGGAGGGCGCCGGCCGCGCCAGTCGGGACGGCGTCCTCGTGCGTCTTGGGACTCACGCCGCCGAGCAGGGCGTCCGCGGTGGCGACCGGCAGCCCCTCGGCGAGCGCGTACGCGCGCGCCATCACGCCCTCGAGCTCCGGGAACTCGAAGACCATCTCGGTGGCGAGGTCGGCCCTGAAGACCGGCAGCGCCTGGGTGGCCGCGTCGGCGTCGGCCTGCGGGAGGTCGAGCGCGTCGACGAGAGCGACCACCGCCTCCCCCACCCGCGACGTCTTGTCGGCCATGCTGCCTAGTTCCTTCTGGAAGGCGATGCCGCTCAGGCCCCAGGCGTGCTGCGAGAGGCTCTTGCGTCGGTCCGCGCGCCAGAAGAAGCGGGCGTCCTCCAGCCGACCCGCCAGGACCTGCTCGTAGCCGGCGCGCACCAGCGCCTCATCGGGGACGCGGTTGTTGGAGATGCCCACGAACGCGTTGGCGAGCCGGCCGGTTGCCCCCATCGTGGGGCAGAAGCGCTGGTGCTTGATCATCACCGTCGCGAGCACCTCGTCGGGCAGCTCGAGGAAGGCGTCCGCGAAGCGGCCCAGGACGCCGAACGGGCTCTCCACGAGGTCCGTCACCTCGTCCAGGAGGGCGTCGTCGTGCGCGGGGACGAGACCGGCCTCGGCGGCGGCGGCCTCCGCGGCCCGGCGCGTCGCCTCCCTGCGTGCAGCGCGGTCGGCGATCACGTGCCGCTCGGCGAGGAGCGGCGCGTACTCGGCGGCGGAGGCGACCTCGAACTCGGCGGGCGCGAGGAAGCGGTGACCGCGTGACCGGGTTCCCGAGCGGACGCCCGCGACCTCGAGCGGCAGGAGCGCCCCGTCGAACAGGGCAAGCAGCCACGCTACCGGTCTGATGAACGGCGTGGTCTGCTCGCCCCAGCGCATCTTGCGAGGTGCCGGCAGGTCGAGGACCACGCCGGCGAGCAGCTCCGGCAGCACGGCGGCGGCGGGCTCGCCCCCCACCGGCACGAGCGCGTACAGGTAGCTGCCCTTGGCGTCGTCGCGCCGCGCGAGCTCGGCGGCGCCGACACCGTTCTTGGCCGCGAACGCCAGCGCGGCCCGGGTGTGGCCGCCGGCGGCGTCGTAGGCGACCGACGCGGGCGGTCCGCGCCGCTCCTCCACCCGCCGCGGGGTCGCCGCCGGGATGCCCTTGACCCACACGGCGAGGCGCCGCGGCGTGGCGTAGCCGACCACCTCGCCGGGCGTCAGCCTGGCGGCCACCAAGCGCTCGTTGATCAGCTCCACCAACGCCTCGCCGCCACCCTTGACGTACCAGCTGGGCAGCTCCTCCGTGCCGATCTCGAACAGGAGGTCAGGCACGGCGCGCCTCCTCCTCGGCGCCGGGCCGGCCGCCCAGGTAGGCCTTGGCGGTGGCCTCGGCCATGCGCCTGACGCGCTGCACGTACCCCTGCCGCTCGGTGTGCGAGAGGACGCCGCGAGCGTCGAGGAGGTTGAAGGCGTGTGAGCAGCGCAGCACGAACTCGTAACCCGGGTAGACGAGGCCCTTGGCGAGAAGGCGGTACGCCTCGAGCTCGAACTTCTCGAACAGCAGGCGCTGCAGCTCGGGATCGGACTCCTCGAAGTTGTAGCGCGAGTGCTGCACCTCGAAGTCGCGGCGCAGGTCGCCCAAGGTGACGCCCGGGGCGAAGTCGACGTCGAAGGCGTGCGTCTTGCCCTGCAGGTACATGGCCAGCCGCTCGAGCCCGTAGGTGAGCTCGACCGAGACGGGCCGGCAGTCGAAGCCGGCCACCTGCTGGAAGTAGGTGAACTGGGTGATCTCCATGCCGTCCATCCACACCTCCCACCCGAGGCCCCAGGCGCCCAGCGTGGGGGACTCCCAGTTGTCCTCCACGAAGCGGATGTCGTGCGCGCTCGGGTCGATGCCGAGCTCGTACAGCGACTCGAGGTACACGGCCTGCACGTCGGCGGGCGAAGGCTTCAGGAGCACCTGGTACTGGTAGAAGTACTGGAAGCGGTACGGGTTGTCGCCGTAGCGCCCGTCGCTGGGGCGGCGGCTCGGGGCGATGCCCGCCACGCGCCACGGCTCCTCCCCCAGCGCCCGCAGGAACGTGGTCGGGTAGAACGTGCCGGCGCCGACCTCGGTGTCCTGCGGCGGCGCGATCACGCAGCCGTGACCTGCCCAGAACCGGTCGAGGCGCGCCAGGATCTCTTGGAACAGCATGCTTCTCCTAAGGCGGCCCGTGACGCCTGCCGTGGCCGCGCGCGTGG
Source organism: Trueperaceae bacterium (assembly GCA_019454765.1). NCBI lineage: Bacteria > Thermotogati > Deinococcota > Deinococci > Trueperales > Trueperaceae > Trueperaceae bacterium. Next base: position 22,599 of record JACFNR010000001.1, read on the forward strand.
GCGGCCGGGCCGTGCCCGGCCGCCGTGGCGGCGATTGTAAGCCGCGCGCACGGCGCGACGTGCGCCGTCCACGGCGCGACGGGGTTAAGGAATTGGTAACGAAGTCGCAGCCCGCGCCGGCGCCCTGCGGGTACTATGTCCGTATGTTCTTGCGGAGAGTGCCGCTCCCTACGACCATCACGCGAGCAAGCCGGCCGAGCCGGCGCGGAGGTCGCCGTGAATAGGTACGACGACAGGGCCAGGCTCGTCTTCCATTACGCGCGCGAAGAGGGCGCGAAGCTGGGTCACACCATGATCGGCCCCGAGCACCTGCTGTTGGGCCTGATGCGCGAGAGCGGCACCGCCGCCAAGGTGCTGGAGGAGTTCGGGGCGTCGCTCGACGAGTTCCGGCTCCAGGTCGAGGAGATGGTGGGGCGCGGCGACGGCCTGCCGAAGAACGAGGCCGCGGCAATCACGCCGCGCGCGCGGCGCGTCATGGAGCTGGCGGGGTCGGAGGCGCGGAGCATCGGTTCGACCATCATCGCCACCGAGCACATCCTGCTCGGCATCATCCGCGAGGGCGACGGCGTCGCGTACCGCATCCTGCAGACGCTCACGCGCGACGTCGACTCCGTGCGCTGGCGCATCCTCGCGGCGGCCGACCCGAAGGGGCAGGCGGAGGCGGTCAACACGCCGTTCCTCGACGAGTACGCCCGCGACCTCACGCGCGAGGCGGTGGACGGCAAGCTCGACCCCGTCATCGGGCGCACCGAGGAGATCAGGCGCGTCATCCAGATCCTGTCGCGTCGCACCAAGAACAACCCCGTGCTCATCGGCGAGCCCGGCGTCGGCAAGACGGCCATCGTGGAGGGCCTGGCGCAGGCCATCGTCGAGGGCCGCGTCCCACCCAACCTGCTCAACCTGCGGGTGCTCTCCATCGAGCTGAGCAACGTGGTCGCGGGCACGAAGTACCGCGGCGAGTTCGAGGAGCGGCTCAGGCAGATCATCGAGGAGCTGCGCCGCGCCCGCGTGGTCGCCTTCATCGACGAGCTGCACACGCTGGTGGGCGCCGGCGGGGCGGAGGGCACGCTCGACGCGGCCAACATCTTGAAGCCGCCGCTGTCGCGGGGCGAGGTCCAGGTCATCGGCGCCACCACCACGGGCGAGTACCACCGCTACATCGAGAAGGACGCGGCGCTCGAGCGCCGCTTCCAACCGGTCATCGTGCTGGAGCCCTCGCCGGCCGAGTCGCTCGAGATCCTCGTGGGCCTGCGCGACAAGTACGAGGCGCATCACGGCGTGGTCATCCCCAAGGAGATGCTGGAGTTGGCGGTGCGCTTCGGCGAGCGGAGCCTGCCGGGCCGGAACTTCCCCGACAAGGCCATCGACCTCATCGACGAGGCGGCCTCGCGCACGCGCCTGAACAAGTCGTTGGGCTTCCCCGTCCTGGAGCGGCCCGACGGGACCCCCGTCGTGAGCCGCGAGGACCTCGAGGCGGTCGTGAACTCGTGGGGCGGCATATACGTCGACGACCAGGACAACGAGAAGGTCGCGCACATCGAGGAGCACCTGGGGCGCAAGGTCGTCGGGCAGGGCAACGCGATCCGCGCCCTCGGGGCGGCCCTGCGACGCGCGCGCGTCGGCCTGGGCGGCCGCACGCGGGTGGCGGCGTCGTTCCTGTTCGTTGGGCCGTCGGGCGTCGGCAAGACCTTCCTCGCCAAGGAGCTGGCCGTGCTGCTGTTCGGCAGCGAGCGCTCGCTGGTGCGCCTCGACATGACCGAGTACCAGGAGCCGCACTCGATCAGCAAGCTCATCGGGGCGCCGCCGGGGTACGTCGGGCACGAGCAGGGCGGCCGCCTGACGGAGGCCGTGAGGCGGCAGCCTTTCAGCGTCGTGCTGCTCGACGAGATCGAGAAGGCCCACCCCGACATCTACAACACGTTCCTGCAGGTGCTCGACGACGGGCGCCTGACCGACGGGCTCGGCCGCACCGTGGACTTCCGCCGCGTGATACTGATCATGACGAGCAACACGGGGTTCAACAAGGCGGGCTCCAGCATCGGCTTCCAGGGCGGCGCCGGCCAGCAGGGGCCGGAGGAGCCGCTCAAGGGCATCTTCTCCCCCGAGTTCCTCGATCGCCTCGACGAGGTCATCGTCTTCGAGACCTTCGACAAGGAAGAGGTACTGATCATCACGAACCAGATGCTCGACGACATCCGCCGCGAGCTGCTGGGCCGCGACGTGCAGGTGGCGTTCGGCCCCGAGGTGGCCGCCTTTCTCGTCGAGCGCCTTCCCAGGGGCGAGAGCGTGAGGCCGATGCGCGCCGTCATCAGGGAGTACATCGAGGACCCACTGTCGCTGGAGCTCCTCGAGCACGGCGACTCCGAGCCGCTGCTCGTCACCATCGAGAACGACAGGGCCGTGTTCGCGCGGCCGGTGCCGCTGGTTTGACCGCCCTCGAGCACGCGGGGTGAGGTGAGCCGGGTGGCGCGCGGCGCCGGTTTCGTGTGCGAGGAGTGCGGGGCGCGCAGCCCCATGCAGATGGGCCGCTGCCCGACCTGCGGCACGTGGGGCAGCATGGTGCCGGTCGAGGCGCCGCCGGAGCGCCCTGGCGGTCCGAAGCAGCGCGGCGGCGCCCACCGGCAGCTCGCCACCGTCAGGCTGGAGGAGGTCACCGACGCCGCCCTGGCGCGCTTCGGGAGCGGCGACCCGGAGGTCGACCGCGTGCTGGGGGGCGGCTGGGTGGTCGGCTCGGCGGTGCTCCTCGCGGGCGAACCCGGCATCGGCAAGTCGACGCTGCTCCTGCAGCTGGCGCAGCACGCCGCCTCGGCCGCGCGCAGCGTGCTGTACGTGGCGGGCGAGGAGTCGCCGGCCCAGGTGCGCCTTCGCGCCGATCGCCTCGGCCTCGGCGCCGGCCTCTCGCTCACCCGCGAGTCGGACGCCCACGTGATCGCCGACCACCTGCGCGCGGCGGCGCCCGACCTGGCCATCGTCGACTCCATCCAGACGCTCGTGACGGAGGAGGGCGGGGTGCCCGGCACCCTCACGAGCCTGCGTGACGCCACCGCGCTGCTCGTCGAGGCGGCCAAGAGCGCCGGCGTGACCCTCGTGCTCATCGGGCACGTGACGAAGCAGGGCTCCATCGCCGGGCCAAAGGTGATCGAGCACGTGGTGGACGCCACCTTCGCGCTCGAGTCCGCGGCCGGGCTGCGCGTCATGCGCGCCATCAAGAACCGCTTCGGCCCGGCGGGTGAGGTGGGCGTCTTCGAGATGACCGCCGGCGGCATGCGGGCCGTCGCCAACCCCAGCGAGGCGTTCCTGGCCGAGCGGCCGCTCGGGGCGCCCGGCTCCGTCGTCGTGGCCGCCCTCGAGGGGCAACGACCGCTGCTGCTCGAGGTGCAGGCGTTGGCGTCGAAGAGCCCGTACTCGGCGCCGCGCCGCGTGGTGCAGGGGCTCGACGCCCGCCGCGTCGACGTGGTGCTCGCCGTGCTGGAGCGGCGCCTCGAGCTGCCCCTCGAGGCGCTCGACGTCTTCGTCAACGTGGCGGGGGGCCTGCGCGTGACCGATCCCGGCGCCGACCTGGCCGTGGCCGTGGCGGTCTACTCGGCCGTCACGAACCGGGCGGCGCCCGAGAGCACGGCGTTCGTGGGCGAGGTCGGCCTGGCGGGCGAGTTGCGCTCCGTGAGCCAGATGGCGCGCCGGCTCGACGAGGCAAGGCGCGCCGGGCACCCGCGGCTCATCGGTCCGCGGTCACGCGAGCTGGCCGCCGGAGTCGGCACCCTCCGCGACGCCCTGCTGCTACTCTGGGACGCGCCATGACCGCCCTCGACCACGACGCCAAGTCGACCGCCGCGAACCACCGGGGCGGCGACCGCGGCGTCGAGGTCGGTGCTGCGCTCGCGCGCGGGGCGCTCACGCTCGGTGGCGGACTCGTCGGCTTCCTGCTCGGCAGCCTGCTCGTCGGGCGCGGCGTGCTGTCCGGCCCTAACAACCTGCTCTTCCTCACCATCGTCGGGGTGCTCTCCGGTTACCTCTTCAGCGCGCCGGCAGCGCGCCGGTTCGGGGCGGCCTGGTCGCGCCTCATGGCGCGCCTCACCCGGGTGAGACCCGACGTCGTGTTGGCGGCGCTGGCCGGCGCCACCCTGGGGCTCCTCGTGACCGTGCTCGTCAACAACATCCTCGCCAACGTGCCCGGCTTCACCTGGTACTGGTCGCTTTTGGTGGCCGTGCTGCTGGTGGCGGGCCTGGGCGGCTTCTTCGTCGCCAACCGGCGGCTCCTGCCGCTACCGTCGGCGGACGGCCGCCGTCCCTACGGCGCCGCGCGTGGCACGCACGACAAGGTGGTCGATAGCTCGGCCGTCATCGACGGGCGGCTGCTCGCCGTCCTCGAGTCGAACTTCCTCGAGGGGCGGCTGGTGCTCCCTCACTTCGTCTTGACCGAGATCCAACGCATCGCGGACTCCGACGACCAGTTGAAGCGGCAGCGCGGCCGGCGCGGGCTCGAGACGCTCGACCTGCTCGCCGCGCAGCAGGGCGTGGTCACCGAGGTGGCGCACGACGACGTGGGCAAGGGGCCCGTCGACGACAAGCTGGTCCGCCTCTGCCTGGAGCGTGACGCCGACCTCATCACCACCGACTACAACCTCAGCCGCGTCGCCGCCTTGCAGGGGGTGCGGGTGTTGAACCTGCACCAACTCGCGAGCGCCGTCAGGGTCGCCTACCTACCGGGCGAGCGCCTGGCCCTGAGCATCGTCCGGCAGGGCCGCGAGCACGGGCAGGGCCTCGCCTACCTGGAGGACGGCACCATGGTGGTCGTCGAGGAGGCGGGCGAACTCGTTGGTAACACGATCGACGTGATCGTCACGTCCAGCTTGCAGACCAACATGGGGCGCATGCTCTTCGCCAAGCCCGCCGATCACCCAGACCGCCTTGACACGGCACCCTAGCCCCGACGTACTCTCAGGGCGCCCGGCTCAGGCGCGCGTGGGGCCTTAGCTCAGCTGGGAGAGCGTTCGCTTTGCAAGCGAGATGTCGCCGGTTCGAGTCCGGCAGGCTCCACCAACGGCGCGGCCTCGTGCCCCCGGCCCCTCGGCCGGGGGCACGGTCGTGAGGAGGGGGTCGCCGCCGCGGCCCCTTACACCGCCGCGGCGGCGCGGACCGTGGCGTATCACCCTGTTCACCGCCCCGCCAGGCTCTAGCATCTGACAACCGAACGCGCGTCTGTCACGCCCTTGGGAGGGGGAACGCGGCGGCGGGGGCCGGGACGTTGGTCCCGAAAGGGCCGGAAACCGGTTTGTGATAGATTGTGCCAGGTTCTCATGCGGTACTAACCGCGCTGAACGCGTTTGTGCGGGCCGGAGCGGGCCCGCGCCTCATAAGGAGGTCGATCCGAGCATCATGAGCGTCGAATCTAGTCGGCCAACACCCTCACGTGGATCGTGGCCGTGTCCCACAGTCTCGGCCATGCACCGCCCCGGGAAGCGCGCTGAGGTACCTGTCTGATGCCGCAGTTCTTCCCTCCGAACTCGAACGCGTTCGTAACGTGGGCCGTGTGGGGTGGAGGCGTCTTCGCCGTGCTCATGCTCATCGCCCTGCCGTTCTACGCGCGCGTGACCAACAACAACGTCGGCGTCCCCGTGGCGCAACCGATCGACTACCCGCATAACCTCCACGTGGTGCAGGTCGGGCTCGACTGCCGCTTCTGCCACACGACCGTGGAGACCTCGAACACGGCCTCGGTGCCCCCCACCGAGACCTGCATGGGTTGCCACTCGCAGCTGCGCGTCAACACGCCGCAGCTCCAGAACGTGGTGGACTCGTGGAACAGCGGGACGCCGATCCAGTGGAACCGGGTGCACGAGCTGCCCGATTTCGTCTACTTCAACCACAGCGTCCACGTGAACAACGGAGTGGGCTGCAGCAGCTGTCACGGGCGCGTGGACGAGATGGCACAGATCTGGAAGAACGAGCCCATGACGATGGGTTGGTGCCTGGAGTGCCACCGCAACCCGGAGAAGGCGCTGCGGCCCGTTAGCGAGGTCTTCAACATGGCGTACGAGCCCTTGCCCGAACCGACGGCGCAGCTGGCGCTGGGGGCAACCCTCGTGGAGCAGTACCACATCGACACCGACAAGCTCATCCAGTGCTCGACGTGCCACCGATGAGCGACGCGCAGATGGACTTCTCCCGCATCCGCGCCAAGCTGGCGACGCAGGAGGGACCCGCCTACTGGCGCAGCCTGGATCAGCTCGCCGACACCGAGGAGTTCCAGCTCTTCCTCCAGCGCGAGTTCCCCAGACACGCGGCGCCCGCCCAGGAGGGCCTCGACCGACGCGACTTCCTCAAGCTCCTCGGGGCGAGCATGGCCCTGGCGGGCCTCAGCGCCTGCGCCAGGCCCCCGCTCGCGCACGAGAAGATCGTGCCCTACGTCAAGCAGCCTGACCAGATCACGCCCGGCAAGCCGCTGTTCTTCGCCACCGCCGTCACCTACGGCGGGTACGCCGAGGGCGTGCTGGCCGAGAGCCATCAGGGGCGCCCCACCAAGCTCGAGGGCAACCCCGACCATCCGGCGAGCCTCGGCGCCACCGCCGCGGTGACGCAGGCGCAGGTCCTCTCCCTCTACGACCCGGACCGCTCGCAGGAGTTCAACGAGCGCGGCGCCGCCAAGACGTGGGAGGAAGCCGCCGCGGCGCTCACGGCCGCGCTCGAGGGCACGCAGGACGGCTCGGGCTTCGCTCTTCTCACGGAGAACGTCACCTCGCCAACACTGGCCGCCCAGATCGACCAGCTCCTCGCCAAGTACCCGTCGGCCCGCTGGTACCAGTACGACGCGCTCCATCAAGACAACGTCGTCGCCGGCGCGCGCCTGGCGTTCGGCACCGACGCCACGCCCGTCGTCGACTTCGCCAAGGCCGACGTGGTGGTCGGGCTCGACGCCGACTTCATGAACTCGGGTCCCGCCCGCCTGGCGTACGCGCGCGCCTTCGCGAACGCGCGCCGCGTCCACCGCGCCGCCGACGGCATGAACCGCCTCTACCAGTTCGAGACGACCCCCACGACCTCGGCGTCGCTCGCCGACCACCGCGTTCCCCTCAAGCCAAGCGACGTTGCCCAGTTGGCTGCCGCGCTGGCGACCGAGCTTGGCGTCTCCGCGCCCGCCGCCACGCGACCGGCGGCCGTGAGCGCCGAGCTGTTCGACGCGCTCGTCGCCGACCTGAAGCGCTACGCCGGCAAGTGCGTCGTGGTGGTCGGCGAGACCCAGCCGCCCGTGGTGCACGCCCTGGCTCACGCCATGAACGAGGCGCTCGGCAACGTCGGCAAGACGGTCACCTACCTGCGGTCGGCCGCGGCCAGGCCGGCCGTGCACCTCGACGAGCTGGCAGAGCTGGTCGCCGCCATGAACGCCGGCGACGTCAAGGCGCTCGTCATCTTCGACGCCAACCCCGTCTACACGGCACCGGCCAGTCTCGACTTCGCCGGCGCCCTCGCCAAGGTGCCGTTCACGGCGCGCCTCGGCCTCTACCCGGACGAGACGTCCGCGGCCGTGCAGTGGGTCATCCCGCAGGCGCACTTCCTCGAGACGTGGAGCGACGCCCGCGCGTTCGACGGCACCGTGACCATCCAGCAGCCGCTCATCCTGCCGTTCTACAGCGGCAAGAGCGCTCACGAGGTCGTGGCGGCCCTCCTCGGCGACGCCAAGGCGACCGGCTACGACGCCGTCCGCAACCACTGGAAGGCCAACGTCACCGGGTCGTTCGACGACTTCTGGCGCGAGTCGGTCTACCGGGGAACGGTGGCGGGCAGCCGCTCGCCAGAGGTGACCGTCACGGCGCTCCCGGTCACGGCGGCGCTGCCCGCCGCCGCGCCGCTCGAGCTGCAGCTCGTTCTCGACGCGTCCCTGCTCGACGGGCGCTTCGCCAACAACGGCTGGCTGCAGGAACTGCCGAAGTCCTTCAGCAACCTCACCTGGGACAACGCGGCGCTCGTGGCGCCCGCCACGGCCGAGGAGCTGAAGCTGAAGAGCGGCGACATGGTGAAGCTGACCGCAGGCGGGCGCGAGCTCGAGGCGCCCGTGTGGATCCAGCCCGGCCAGGCGCGGGGGGCCATCACGCTGGCGCTCGGCTACGGCCGCACCAAGGCCGGCAAGGTCGGTAGCGGCGTGGGCGTGGACGCCTACCGCCTCCTCGACCACCAGGCGGTGGGGGCCGCGGCCACGACGTTGGCCAAGACGGGCCGCCAGCATCAGCTCGTCAGCACGCAGATGCACCACAGCCTGGAGGGCACCGGCGAGCGCCGCCACATCGTCCGCGCCGGCACGCTCGAGGAGTTCAGGGCCGAGCCCGACCACCCGCACTTCGTGCACCCGGTGGCGCACCACGAGGCCGACCTCTACCCCGACCACGAGTACAACGGCTACAAGTGGGGCATGGTCATCGACCAGACGGTCTGCACCGGTTGCAACGCGTGCGTCGTGGCGTGCCAGTCGGAGAACAACATCCCCATCGTCGGCAAGTCGCAGGTGGCGGTGGGGCGCGAGATGCACTGGATCCGCGTCGACAACTACTACGGCGGCAGCATCGACGAGCCGGAGTTCTACCACCAGCCCATGCCGTGCCAGCAGTGCGAGAAGGCACCGTGCGAGCCCGTCTGCCCCGTCGGCGCCACCGTCCACGACTCCGAGGGCCTCAACGTGATGGTCTACAACCGTTGCGTCGGCACGCGCTACTGCTCGAACAACTGCCCCTACAAGGTGCGGCGCTTCAACTGGCTGCAGTACTCGGAGCTCGCCACCGACGCGAGCGAGCTGTCGCTGGCCAACAACCCCGACGTCAGCGTGCGCTCGCGCGGCGTCATGGAGAAGTGCACCTACTGCACGCAGCGGATCGCCACGGCCCGCATCGACGCCGCCAACGAGGACCGCAGGATCCGCGACGGCGAGGTCAAGACCGCCTGCCAGGCAGCCTGCCCCACCGAGGCGATCGTCTTCGGCGACCTGAACGACCCGACCTCCGAGATCGCCAAGGTCAAGTCGTCGCCCCTCAACCACGGCCTGCTCGAGGAGCTGCAGACCTTCCCGCGCACCACCTACCTGGCGAAGGTCAAGAACCCCAACCCGGCGCTCGGCAGCACTGAAGGGAGAAGTTGATGGCGGTAACCGCCGGCAAGCCCAAGGTGCCCTTCCGGGAGACGAACCGCGTCATCCGGCCGGGCGAGACCTACGGGGGGATCGACGACGCCGTACTGACGCCGGTGCTGGCCACCGTCGAGAAGACGCCCCTTTGGTGGTGGATCGGCTTCGGCATCTCCGCCACCGTGCTGGTGATGTACCTCGTGTCGGTGGTCAAGCTGATCACGACCGGCATCGGCATCTTCGGGAACAACATCCCCGTCGCCTGGGGGATGCCCATCATCAACTTCGTCTGGTGGATCGGCATCGGCCACGCCGGGACGCTCATCTCGGCCGCGCTGCTCCTCTTCCGCCAGCCGTGGCGCACGACCGTCAACCGCTTCGCCGAGGCCATGACGATCTTCGCCGTCGTCTGCGCGGGTCTATACCCCATCCTCCACTTGGGAAGGCCCTGGGTCTTCTACTGGCTCGTGCCGTACCCGAACACCATGGGCCTGTGGCCGCAGTTCCGCAGCCCGCTCGACTGGGACCTGTTCGCCATCGGCACCTACTTCACGATCTCGGTCGTCTTCTGGTTCATCGGCCTCATCCCCGACCTGGCCACGCTGCGCGACCGGTCCAAGACGAAGTTCCAGCAGTTCGTCTACGGCATCTTGAGCCTCGGCTGGAACGGCTCGACCAAGGCGTGGCAGCGCTACCAGCGCGCCTACCTCCTCCTGGCGGCTCTGAGCTTCCCCCTCGTGCTGAGCGTGCACTCGACCATCGCCATGGACTTCGCCGTGGCCCAGCTGCCGGGCTGGAACAACACCATCATGCCGCCCTACTTCGTGGCGGGCGCCGTGTTCGCCGGCTTCGCCATGGTGCTCATCCTGGCGGTGCCGCTGCGCAAGGCGCTCAGGCTCGAGCACCTCATCACGCTCCGTCACCTCGACAACGCCGCCAAGCTGATGCTGGCCACCGGCATGATCGTGGTGTACGGCTACTTCATCGAGATTTTCACCGCCTGGTACTCCGGCGTGGAGTTCGAGCGCTACATGATCTGGAACCGCATGTTCGGGGACCACGCCATCTTCTTCTGGGCGCTGATCTTCTGCAACTTCGTGGCCATCCAGCCCATCTGGTTCCGCCAGGTGCGCCAGAGCCCGTGGGCGCTCTTCATCATCGCCATCATCGTCAGCGTGGGCATGTGGCTCGAGCGGTTCGTGATCTTCGTGGTCTCGTTGACCAAGGACTTCCTGCCCTCGTCGTGGGCAGACTACGTGTCGACCGTCTGGGACTGGTCGCTGTTCATCGGTAGCCTCGGCCTCTTCTCCACCCTGTTCTTCCTCTTCATCCGACTGCTGCCGTCCATCGCCACGGCCGAGACGAAGGAGACTGCCTTCCACGATCACCATCACGGCAGCGACGCCTTCGAGCTCGCCCGCATGAAGTACTTCAACGCGGAGGAGCCGGCATGAGCAGCGTCACGCTCGGACGCAACGCGGCGGCACCGGCCCCGGCCCTCTACGGCCTGGTGGCTCAGTTCGACAGCGTGGAGGCGATCAGGGAGGCGGCGACGCGCGTGCGCAACGCCGGCTACACGAAGATCGACGCCTACACGCCGTTCCCCGTCGAGGGGCTCGACCTCGACCTCGGCATGAAGCCCACGCGCCTCGGCTGGGTCGTGCTCATCATGGGCATCCTCGGCGGCCTCGGCGGCTTCTGGATGCAGTGGTGGGCCAACACGAACTACTACGCCATCAACATCGGGGGCAAGCCGTTCAACAGCTGGCCGAACTGGATCGTCATCATGTACGAGTGCACCATCCTGTTCGCGGGCCTGACCGCCGGCATCTTCATGATCGTGCGCAACGGCATGCCGCGGCCCTACCACTCGATCTTCAACACGCCGGGTTTCGAGAACGCCATGCGCGACCGCTTCTTCCTCTGCATCGAGGCGAAGGACCCGAAGTTCGACCTGGCCGCCACCCGCGCCCTCCTCGAGGGGCTCGAGCCGCTCGTCGTGTCGGAGGTGGAGAAGTGAGCCGCCGCAGGCTGCGCCTCCTCGCCGTCGCCGCCATCGGCGCGCTGCTCCTGAGCGCCTGCGGTCGCAACATGTACGACCAGCCGAAGGCCAAGGCGTTCCAGTCGTCGCCCTTCTTCGCCGACGGCTCCGCCATGCGGCCGCTGCCGACCGGGACGGTGTCGCGCGAGTTCGGCGCGCTGGAGCCCACGTACCTGACGGGCCTCGGGCCCAGCGGGTTCGTCAGCGAGCTGCCGGTCGAGCTGACCGCGGACCTGCTCCTCAGGGGCCAGGAGCGGTTCGACATCTACTGCTCGCCCTGCCACAACTACAACGCCGACGGGCGCGGCGCCACCGTCCTGAAGGGTTTCCCGCAACCGTCCGACTTCACCACCACCCAGCGCCTGCTCGACGCGCCGGTGGGGTACTTCTTCAACGCCATGACGAACGGCTTCGGCCGCATGTACAGCTACGCGTCGCGCGTGCCGGTCGAGGACCGCTGGGCCATCGCCGCGTACATCAAGGCGCTGCAGCTCAGCCAGAACGCCGCCATAGCCGACGTGCCGGCCGGCGCGGCGCTGACGAGCTCGACCACGGAGGCCAACCGATGACTCCGCTGAAGCTACCGCCCATCGACACCGCCAAGGCGCAGATGGCCGGGTTGGTCATCGGCGGGGCCGCGCTGGCGGCGGCCGTGATCCTCGGCTTCACGGGCCGCGCCGACGGCTTCTTCCAGTCGTACCTGGTGAGTTACCTGTTCTGGGCCGGCCTGTCGATCGGCTCGCTCGCACTGCTGTTCCTCGTGCACCTGGCGGGCGGCTCGTGGGGCGCCCTCATCGTGCGGCCGCTGGAGGCGGCGGCCAGCGCCGTGCCTCTCTTCGCGCTCCTGTTCGTGCCGATCATCCTCGGCATGGGCCGGCTCTACCCCTGGACGGACGCGGCCTACGTGGCGTCGCAGCCCACGGTGGAGGCCAAGACGCTCTACCTGAACACCGCCTTCTTCATCGTGAGGGCCGTGGTCATCTTCGGGATCTTCACGCTCGGGGCACTGCTCTACCGCAACCTGAGCAAGCGCCAGGACGCCCAGGCCGCCGGTCCCGACGCCGAGCGGACCGGCTACCGCATGAAGAACCTGTCCGGCCTCTGGTTCGTGGTGTACGTCCTCACCATGACCTTCGCGGCGTTCGATTGGGCCATGTCGCTGACCCCCACCTGGTTCTCGGGCATCTACCCGGGCATCATCATGGCGGGTCAGGTCGTGTCGGCGCTCGCCCTGATGATCCTGGTGATGGTGAACCTCTCGACCAAACACCCCACCATCGACAAGCTGTTCACCCCCAAGCGGCAGCAGGACCTCGGCAACCTGCTCATGGCCGTGATCATGTTCTGGGCCTACACGCAGGTGTCGCAGCTGATCATCCAGTGGTCCAACAACGTGGTGGAGACGGCCAGCTGGTACGTCGTGCGCTTCGACCCCACCTGGATCGGGCTCTCCGCCTTCATCCTGTTCTTCGGCTTCTTCGCGCCGTTCATGATCCTCTTCTCCCGCTGGGTGAAGCGCACGCGGCGCGCGCTGTCGATCGTGGCCGTGTGGGCGCTCATCGTCCAGTTCATCAACTACTTCTGGTTCGTTGTCCCCGCCTTCGACCGGCCGGGGTTCCAGTTCACCTTCCTCGACCTGCTCCTCCTGGTGGGCCTGGGAGGCGTGTGGGTGGCGGCGTACGCGCGCGCCCTGGCAGGCCGCAACGTGCTGCCCGCCAACGACCCGCGGCTCGTGAAGGTGGTGGCCGACCAGCATGCCTGAGCAGAACCGCAGGTACCTGATAAGCGAGAAGCAGATCCGCCTGGCCGTGTTCCTCGGCACCGTCGGCATGATCGTGGCGGTCGCGGTGCTCTTCTTCCTCGCCACGTCGAGGCCGAAGGGCTCGTTCCAGGTCCTCGACGGTGCGGCGTTCCAGCAGCAACTGGACGCGGCCGTGGCCAGCATCACCGGCTACGAGGACCTGGGCGGCGGGAAGGCCCGCATCGACATCAACCGCGCCATGGAGCTGGTGGCGCAGCGCGGCGTGGAGGACCCCGGGTTCTTCACGGCGGCGGCCCCCGCGCCCGCGGCGGCGGCGCCCACGGCGGCGGCGCAGGAGGCGCCCGCCGCGTCGGCGCCAACGGGAGCGGCGCCGGCGGGAGCATCGTCAACCGGTGAGGCGGCCGCCGGTGAGGCGGCCGCCGGCACCGGGGCGACGCAGGTGGCGGCCGGTCCGGACGGCGAGGCCCTGTTCGTGAGCACCTGCTCCGCCTGTCACCAGGCGAGCGGCCAGGGCATCCCGTCGGCGTTCCCGCCCTTGGCCGGTCACGCGCCCGACCTCTACAAGGCTGACCGCGACCTGCCGCTCGAGATCGTCGTCTTCGGCATGCAGGGGCAGATCACGGTGGCCGGCACGGCCTACAACGGCGTCATGCCGGACCACCTGCGCCTCGAGGACGCCGCCATCGCCGCCATCCTGGATCACGTGATGACCGCGTGGGGCAACGACGCGAACCTCCCCGCGGACTTCGAGCCGTACACCGCCGACGACGTCGCCGCTGTGCGCGCCAAGATGCTGACGATGGGCGAGGTGCATGACGCACGGGCGGCGGCCGGCCTCGACTGAGTAGCCGGCCGCGCACCAGCGGCACGCAGCAGGCACACGGGGAGGGCCCCGCGCGACGGTTCGCGCGGGGCCCTCCCCTTCTCGTTCTCGGCGCCCGGAGAGGGCGCCGATGGTTCACACGTCGAGGTGTGCCAGGTGGGCGTGCGTCTCGATGAACTCGCGGCGCGGCGGGACCTCGGTGCCCATCAGGATCTCGAACGTCTCGCTCGCCTCCAGCACGTCGTCGATGGTCACGCGCTTGAGCACGCGGGTCTCGGGGTTCATGGTGGTCTCCCAGAGTTGCTCGGCGTTCATCTCGCCGAGGCCCTTGAAGCGCTGGATCTCGTACTTGCGGTCCTTGTACTGCCGCTGCAACTGGGCGAGCGCCCCCTCGTCGTAGACGTACTGCATCTCCTTCTGACGCGGCAGGCGGAGGCCGTAGAGGGGCGGTTGCGCGATGTAGAGGTAGCCGGCGTCGATGAGGGGCCGCATGTAGCGGTAGAAGAACGTGAGGAGCAGCGTGCGGATGTGCGAGCCGTCGACGTCGGCGTCCGTCATGATGATGATCCGGTGGTAGCGGACCTCGTCGATGTTGAAGTGGGCGTCGTCGCCCGTGCCCTCGACGCCCGCGCCTATGGCGGCGATCATGGCCCGGATCTCGGCGTTCTTGAGGATCTTGGCGAGGTTGGCCTTCTCGACGTTGAGGATCTTGCCCCTCAGCGGCAGGATGGCCTGGAAGCGGCGCTCGCGACCCTGCTTGGCGGTGCCGCCGGCCGAATCGCCCTCCACAATGTAGACCTCGCTCACTGACGGGTCGGACGACTGGCAGTCGGCCAGCTTGCCGGGCAGGTCGTCGTTGTCGAGCGGGTTGGCGCGGCGCACCAGGTCGCGCGCCTTCCGGGCCGCCTCGCGGGCGCGCGCCGCCTGGGTGGCCTTCTCGATGATGGCTCGGCCCGTCTTGGGGTTCTCCTCGAGCGCCTCGGTGAGCTTCTCGTACACCACGCTGTTCACGGCCGTCTGCGCCTCGGCGTTGAGGAGCTTGACCTTGGCCTGCGACTCGAACTGCGGCTCCGGCAGCTTGACGGAGATCACGCAGGCGATGCCCTCCAGGAAGTCGTCGCCGGTGGGGGGCGTGTCGCCCTTCTTGATGAGGTTCTTGGCCTTGGCGTAGTTGTTGAGCACGCGCGTGTAGGCGCTCTTGAACCCCGTGAGGTGCGTGCCGCCGTCGCGGTTGGTGATCATGTTGGCGTACGTGAGCACCGTCTGGCCGTAGCCCGTGGTGTGGGTCAGCCCGACGTCGACCTCCACGTCGTGAGCGCCCGAGTCGGTGGGCACGCTGGCCGTGCCCTTGATGACGACCGGCTTGTCGTAGAGGGCCGTGCCCTCGCGGGCGAGGAACGCCGCGTAGGCGCCGACGCCGCCGACCTCGTGGAAGGTCTCGGTCTTGGGGCTCGCGCCGCGCTTGTCGGTCAGCACGATCTTGACGCCGCCCGTGAGGTAGGAGAGCTCGCGCAGCCGGCGCCGCACGCGGGCGTAGTCGAAGCCCTCCACGTCCTTGAAGACGTGCTTGTCGGGGTGGAAGGTGACCTTGCTGCCGGATTCGCCCTGCGGGGCGGTGCCCACGACGTGCAGCGGCTCCACGACGACGCCGTCCTGGAAGCCGATGCGGTAGTGCTTGCCGTCGCGCTTGACCTCGGCCACGAACCAGTTGGATAGCGCGTTCACGACCGAGCTGCCAACGCCGTGCAGACCTCCCGAGACCTTGTATGCGCCCGCGTCGAACTTACCGCCGGCGTGGAGCTCGGTGAAGATGACCTCGATGGCGGGGCGCCCCTCGCGCTCCATGACGTCGACCGGGATGCCGCGCCCGTTGTCGGCGACGGAGGCCGAGCCGTCGGGTTCGAGCGTGACCTCCACCGTGTTCGCGAAGCCGGCGAGGCACTCGTCGATGGCGTTGTCGATGATCTCGGTGAGCAGCTGGTGGTAGCCGTCGACCCCGGTGCCGCCCTGGACGTACATGGCGGGGCGCTTGCGCACGCCGTCGAGCCCGCGCAGCACCTTGATGTTCTCGGCGGTGTAACCGTTGCCGGTACCGTTCTCGTGTTGACTCAAGACTACCTCCGCGGGCCGCCCGCCGGTCCCGGCGGGCCGCGCTGGGCCGTGAGCCCTGGCGCAGACCCTGCCCGGAGGACGCACCCCCGGAGCCCACACATCTTACCCTTCGGCACGAGCGTTGGTCAATCGATTTTGAGCGTCCAGGACAGGTTTTATGCCCACTTCGACACGGCCCTTCGGCTTGCGTCCGCGGCTTGGCGAGGCCTCAGGTCCGCGTCTGCCCCTCGCCGTCCACCAGGTACTTGTAGGTGACCAGCTGCTCGAGCCCCACCGGGCCGCGCGCGTGCAGTTTCTGCGTGCTGATGCCGATCTCTGCCCCGAAGCCGAACTCGAAGCCGTCGGTGAAGCGCGACGAGGCGTTCACCACGACCGCGGCCGCGTCCACCTCGCGCCGGAAGCGCTCGGCGCGGCCCAGGTCGCGGGTAAGGATGACCTCCGTGTGCTGCGTGCCGTAGCGCGCGATGTGACCGAGCGCCTCATCCAGGCTCGGCACGACCCGCACGGCCAGCTCCAGGCCGAGGAACTCCTCCGCCCACTGCGCCTCGCCGGCCGGCTCCATGTCGGGCACCAGCGCCCGGGCGGCAGCGCAACCGTACAGGCGCACGCCCTCGGCCCGCAGCCTGCCCGCGGCCGCGGGCAGGAAGGCGGGCGCCTCGGCCTCGTGGACCAGCAGGGTCTCGATGGCGTTGCAGACGCCGGGGCGCTGCACCTTGGAGTTGAGCACGATGGCGAGCGCCGATGGGAGGTCGGCGCCCTCGTCGACGTAGAGGTGACAGTTGCCGACGCCCGTCTCGATGACCGGCACCCGCGCCGTGTCGACCACGTGCCTGATGAGCCCGGCGCCGCCGCGCGGGATGACCAGGTCCACGTGGCCGCGGGCCCTGAGCAGGGCCGTGACCAGCTCGCGGTCGGGCGAGTCGATCAGTTGCACGGCGTCCGCCGGCGCCCCCGCCTCCGCCAGGGCGCCTCGCATCAGGTCGACGAGGGCCCGGTTGCTGGCGAGGGCGTTGGAGGATCCGCGCAACACGGCGGCGCTTCCCGCCTTGAGGGCGAGCACGGCAGCGTCGACCGTGACGTTCGGGCGCGACTCGTACACCATGCCGACGACCCCGAACGGCACCGTCACGCGCCGCAACCGCAGCCCCCGCTCGGTCTCCCACCCCGCCAACACCCTGCCGAGCGGATCCGGTAGGTCGGCAACCTGTTCGACGGCCCGCGCCATCGCCTCGAGGCGCTCGGGGGTGAGCGTGAGGCGGTCGACGAGAGCGGCGCTCGTCCCCCGCTCGCGCTCCGCCGCCACGTCGGCGGCGTTGGCCGCCAGCACCGCCGCCGCCCCCGCCCGCAGGGCCGCCGCCACGGCGAGAAGCGCGGCGCGCCGGTCGGCCGCCTGGAGCCGACGGGCGGCCGTGCGGGCGGCGGCGAGCAGGGGCGCGAGCGCGGCGTCCGCCGCCGACGCGGCGCCCGCGCCGGGCGCCGTCCCGGTCCCCCTTACCGGCGCCCCACCGCCCGCGACTCCCCCGTCGGCGGTCCGCACGACCTCGCTCCCTGCAGCGTCGACGTTCATGCGCGACTATACCCAACACGGGCGGCCCGCCCCGTCGGCGTTAAGGTGACGCATGAGCTTGTCACGAGAGAACAGCGGCGGGCGCCTGGCCATCGTCACGGGCGCGGGCGGCGATCTGGCGGGCACGGTGGTGCCGCGCCTAGTGGAGCAGGGGTGGCGTGTCGCCCTGACGACCAGGCCCGGCTCGGAGGCGAGGACGACGGCGCGCTACTCCGACCTGGGGGTGCCGGCAGAGCGGTTGCACGCCTTCGGCGTCGACCTCGCCGCGAGCGCGTCCGTCGAGGTGGGCTTCGAGGCCATCCGCGCCGCCATGGGCACGCCGGCGGCGCTGGTGCACCTAGCGGGACGCTTCGAGGGCGGGCCCCGGCCGGACGCGTCGGTGGCCGACGCGGCCGCCGTGCTCGAGAGGACCCTCGACGGCAACCTCCGCAGCGCCGCCTACGCCGTCGCCGCCGTCCTCCCGGCCATGCTGGCCGCGGGCACAGGCGCCATCGTCGCCGTCGGGGCGGCGGCGGGGACCTCCCCCGCTCCCGGCTCGGTGGCGTACGCCGCCGCCAAGGCGGCGCTGGCGGCCTACCTCCGCTCCGTGGCCGCGCAGGCCGGCAAGGGCGGCGTCAGCGTGGGGCTCGTCGTGCCACAGGGGGCGTTCGACACGCCAGGCAACCGGGCGGCGATGCCGAAGGCCGACCCGGAGGGCTGGATCTCGCCGGTGGCGTTCGCGGAGGCCGTCGAGTTCCTCCTCGCGCGCGGACCGCGAGGCATGGTGCACGAGCTGCCGCTCAGCGCCCACTGAGGGCAGCCGCGGCGCCGGCTCAGCCGGGACCGCCGTGAGTGAACACGCCGCCCTTCATGGTGGCCACCACCTGCAGCCCGTCGAGCGACACGAGCGGGTCGTGATCGAGCACCACGAGGTCGGCGTCGTATCCCACCTTGAGGGCCCCGGAGCGCCCCTCCGCCCCTATCGCCCAGGCCGCCCCGGTCGTGTACGCGGCCAGGGCCGCGTCGGGCGAGATGGCCTCCGTCGCCGGCAGGCGCCTGCCGGCGGCGTCGGTGCGGCGGCAGGCGGCCCGCAACCCGTCGAACACGCCCGGCGGCGCCACCGGCGTGTCCGACCCGAACGCCAACACCGCGCCCGCCGCCGCCAGGGAGCGCAGCGGGTAGGCGCGCTCCAGCCGGTCCGGTAGGAGCGCCTTGATGGACGCGATGTCGAAGGTCAGGTGGACGGGCTGCATGGACGCCACCACGCCGAGCCGCCCGGCGCGCGCCACGTCGACCGGGTGCATGTGCTGGGCGTGCTCGAGCCGAGGGCGCAGCCCCGCGGCCAGCCACTGCGCCCGCGTGGCCTCGAAGGCGTCGAGGGTGGCGCGCGTCGCGGCGTCGCCGATGGCGTGGACGACCGGGGTGAGCCCGGCGGCGAGCGCGAGCGGCACGCGCTCGCGCAGCACCTCTGGGCCGTCCATGGCCATCCCGACCCCGTCCGTTCCGGCGTACGGCTCGAGCATCCAGGCGGTCCGGCTGCCGAGGGCGCCGTCGGCGAAGAACTTGGCGCCCCCCACGCGGAAGCCCGCGCCACCCTGGCCGGTGGCGAGCCCGATCGCCGCCGCCGCCTCGATGTCCTGCTGCGGGATGCAGGCCCACACGCGCAGCTCGTAGGCGTCGTCGCTCGCCACCAGCGCCAGCTCGCGCCAGAGGGCGGCGCCCTCGGCCGCCATGTGGTGCACGGTGGTTATCCCGAGCGAGGCGAGGTGACGCCCGGCCCGCACCAGCGCCGCGCGCAGGGCCTCCCGCGTGGGCGCCGGCACCGCGCCTTCGACGAGGTCGACGGCGTGCTCGAGCAACAGGCCCGTCGGCTCGCCCCCCTCGTCACGGATCACGGCGCCGCCCTCGCCGCCGCCGGTGGCGGTGCTCACGCCCGCCGCGGTCAGCGCCGCAGCGCTCGCCCACGCCGAGTGGTGGTCCTGGCTGTGAACGAGCACCTTGCGGCCGGCCGCTGCCGCCTCGAGCGTGGCGCGTTCCTCGGCGCCGATGGTCGCCAGGCCCCAACGCTGCAGCCCGAGGCCTGTCGCGATGACCCAGTCACCCTCGCCGGCGGCGCGCCGCCGCAGGAGCTCCGCGGCGGACGCCAGGCTCGTGGTGGCGCTCAGGTCGAGGTAGTCGAGCTCGAGGCCGTGACGCGTGAGGTGCAGGTGCGCGTCGTGGAAGCCCGGCATGATGCACGCCGAGCCGAAGTCGAGGACGGTGGCGCCCCGGCCGGCCGCGTCGTGGAGGTCGGCGGGTTCGCCCACGGCGACGACCCTGCCACCCGCCAGCGCCACCCCATGGGCGCGCGGCCGCGCCGGGTCCATGGTGAGGACCGATCCGTACAGGACGGTGTCGGCGCGCGGCACTCAGCGACCCTCGAAGCGCGGCGCGCGCTTCTCCCTGAAGGCCGTCACCCCCTCGCGCGCGTCACCGGAGGCAGCGGCCTCCGACTGCGCGCGCGCTTCCAACGCGAGCTGCGCCTCGAGGTCGTTCGCGGCCGCGGCCCGCAACTCCTCCTTCACCAGGGCGTAGGCTCGGGTCGGCCCACGCGCGATGGTCACGAGCTCCGCCATCACCTCGAGGTCGAAGCTCTCGTGCGAGATGACACGCTCCACGAGGCCGATGCGCAGGGCCTCGGCGGCGTCGACCCGGCGGTTGCCGAGCGCCAGCTCGTAGGCCCGGCCGGGCCCCACCAGGCGCGGCAGGAAGTAGCTCGCGCCGGCGTCGAGCGCGAGACCGATGCCCGTGAAGCCGAGCGCGAACGTGGCGGTGGCGGACGCGATCCTCAAGTCGCACGCGAGCGCCAGGCTGAGACCCGCGCCGGCCGCGACGCCGTTGACGCCGGCCACCACGGGCTTGGGGAGGGCCGCGATGGCCCGCACCACCGGGTGGTAGCTCTCCTCGAGCACCCGGCCGATGTCGGCGTCGAGTGGGGTGGCGCCAAGGTCGGCGCCCGCGCAGAAGCCGCGCCCGTTGCCGGTGATGAGGACCGCCCTGACGGTGTCCGCGGCGGCCTCGCCGGTCAGGACCTGGGCCAGCTCGCCCAGGAGGGTGCGGTCGAGGGCGTTGAGGACGTCGGGGCGGTTCAGGCCCACGCGCAGCGCGCCGCCCTGCTCCTCTAGGGTCACGGATTGGTAGCTCATGTCGGGCTCCTTGGGGTTGCTGACAGCCTAGCAGGCGGCGGGGAGCCGTCAGGGTGCCAGACCGCCGCTCGCGAGGGCAACGATCACGTCGAAGTCGTCCGGCCGTTCGGCGTCGTCGAGCGCGGCGCGGTTGCGGACGAGCGCGCCGCAGCTCCGGCAGCGGTGGACGACCACCCACCCCTTCTTGGCGTTGTGTTCGACCGCGACGGGTTCGAGCACGCCGCGGCACGGGTTGGCGCGGTCACCGGGGTTGACGTCGACGTGGAGGGAGTGGAGGCAGTAGGGGCAGTGGTTGCGGTAGCCCCCGCCCTGGAGCGGCGGCACGGTGGCGCCGCACTCCACGCACGTGAACGGCTGGTTGGCCCCGCGACCCGTGAAGCGCTTCACGTGACGAGCATAGCCAAAGCGCCGTGGCGCCCCGTCGCCCACGGAGCACGGCCGCGGCTAAGATGGGCGCGTGACCGCCCCCAGCCGCGCCGCCGGGAACCGGCGCAGGCGCTGACCGTGGAGTTGTTGCGCGCCGGCGCCGTCGCGGTGGGCGCGGCGGGAGCGGAGTTGGTGGCCGGCCTCGACCTCCGGTTGGCGACCGGCGACCGCCTGGGGCTCGTCGGGCCGAACGGCAGCGGCAAGAGCACGCTGCTCCGCGTGCTGGCGGGGGTGGCGGCCCCGCTCGACGGGCGAGTGGCGCGCCCGCCTGGCGTTCGCGTCGGGCTGTTGCCGCAGTCCGTGGCGGCGCTGCCCGGCCGCACGGTGACCGAGGTCCTCCGAGCGGCCACGCTACGGGCCCGCGAGCTCGAGGCGCGCCTGCGGGAGTCGGAGACGCGCCTCGCCTTTGGCGGCACCGCCGACGACGCGGTGGAGCACGCCGCGCTCGCCGCCGAGTTCGACCGGGCGGGGGGCTACGGCGCGGAGGCGGCGGCGCGGGAGGTGGCGGCCGCCCTCGGCTTCCGCGCCGGCGGGCGCGACCTCACGTGCGCGGAGCTGTCTCCCGGTGAGCGGCGCCGCCTGCAGTTGGCCGTGACCCTGGCCGCGGCACCCGACGTCCTGCTGCTGGACGAGCCCACCAATCACCTCGACCTGACGGCGCGCGAGTGGCTGACGCGCCGCCTCGGAGCGTACGCGGGCGCCGTCGTCGTGGTCAGTCACGACCGCGCCCTCCTCGACGCGGCCACGACCCGCACGCTCTTCCTGGCCGAGGGACGCGCCTGGCACGAGCCCGGCCCCTACTCCCTGGCGCGCCGCCGCCGCGACGCGGCCGTCGGCGCCGGGCACAAGCGCGCCCGCGAACTGGAACGGGACGCGCGGCGCCTCGAGCGGATGGCGGTGGAGCTCGCCGCCTTCGGTCGCAAGGCCGCGGCCCGCCGCCGCCGCGCCGAGCGCGACGGCCGGGCGCTGCGCGTCGAGGCGCGGGTCGCGGCGCCCGCTGAGCGCGTCGCCCCGCCGCAGCTCGCGCCTCGCCAGGCGCCATCCACCCGCCTGCGGGCGGCGGGCGGCGAGACGCTCGTGACCGTCCGTCACCTGGCGGCGGAGGGCCTCCTGAGCGACGTCGGACTCGAGCTGCGCCGCGGCGAGCGCGTGGTTCTCGTGGGCCCGAACGGGAGCGGCAAGAGCACCGTCCTGAGGGCAGTGGCCGGAGACCTGACGGGCCTCGGCCCGCGCGCCGAGCTCGACTACCTTCCGGGCGTCAAGTTGCGCGTGGTGGATCAGCTCGACAGGGGACTGACCCCGGGCGTGCCGCTGCTCGAGCAGGTGGCGGCGGCGGTGGGCGAGGCGGCGGGGCGGCGCCTGCTCGCGGACGCCGGAGTGCCGGCGCGCACCTGGGAGCTGACTCCCGAGCAGGTCTCGGGTGGCGAGAGGATCCGGGCGGGACTCGCCCTGGCGTTCGCCCACCCCGCCGACCTCTGGCTGCTGGACGAGCCTACGAACGACCTCGACCTGGCGGCGGTCGAGGCCCTGGAGACGCAGCTGACGGCGATGCTGGCCGGCGGCTCGGCCGCCCTGCTGCTGGTCACCCACGACCGGCGCTTGGCCGAGAGGGTGGCGGACGAGGCGTGGTCGGTGGTCGACGGTAGCCTGCTCCGATACCGGGACGTGGGCGCCTACCTGCGAGGGGAGCACGAGCCGGACGCCCCCGTTCCTCCCGCCGTGGCCACGACGACCGTCGCCACGACGGCCGTCGCCTGGGCCGACCCGCCGGGCGTGGCGGAGACCCATCCGCCGGCCGCGGCGGCGGCCGTGGCGCGGCGACCCCGGCCGGGCTGGTCGGACCCGGCGCTCCTGG
>JACFNR010000001.1:45557-60327 GCA_019454765.1 Trueperaceae bacterium
TCCGCTTCGCCGAGGCCGCCCAGACGCTCGGCGGGGCGCGCTCCGGTGGCGCCGCGGGCGCCGGCGCTGGCCCGGCCCACGACCCTTGGGCGCCCGGCGTGGCGGCCGGTCCGCGCCCGCCCGAGGCGCGCGCGACCCTCGTCGACGGCGTGGCGCACCTGCGGCTCCTCGAGCCCGCCGACGCCTGCCTGCTGCCGTGGGCGCGCTCCGCCCTCGTGGACGCAGCGACCCGCCTCGCGTTCACCGTCATGGGGGCGGAGGCGGTGCAGTTGCAGAGCGAGGCGCCGCCTGGCGCGCGGTGGTTGCGGCCGGTGGCGGACGGCTGGCACGTGGCGGAACTGCGCGACTACCTGCGGGCGGAGGGGTGGGCGTGAGGCCGCCCTCGCCACGCGGGCGCGCCGAGGCCTCCCCGCGGCGGGCGCGCGCGGCGCGTTACCTCGCACCGGCGGCCCTCGTCGCCGCCGGCCTGACGCTGCAGTTCGCGCCTTGGCCGGGCGCCTGGGTCGACGGCCTCTACCTGGCGGGCTGGTTCCCGCGCTGGCAGCGGCTAGCGACCGGCCTCACGGGACGCACCGACGTCAGTCTCAGCCTGGCGCTCCTCGGGGCCCTCCTGACCGTGTTGGCCGCTTGCGCGGCGTGGGGGTTGGCAGCGCGCCCCGGGGGCCAGGGCGGCGTGCGCGCCCGGCGGGCGCTGCCGCTGCTGGCGGCTTGGAGCGTCGGCGTGCTGACCGCATGGTTCCCGCTCGGCTTCGGCCTCGCCTACCGCGGCGGCAGCCTGGCCGCGGCCGCGGCTGCCCTCCCCACGCCCGACCCCGCGGTCGTGCGCGGCTGGCTGCTCGAGTACCTCGCCACCGCCGCGGCGGCGCTCGACGGCGCCGCCTCGACCTCCGATGCCGACGCGCGCGTGGCGGCCGCCGACTGCGTGAACGCGACCGCCGCCGCACTGCGACGGGAGCTCCTGCCGGCCCCCGCGCCGGCCCGGGACGCCGCCCCGGCCCCCGCGGCGCGCGTGAAGGAGCTTCCCGCGGGCACCCTCTTGCGCCTCGGCTACGCGGGGGTGGTGTCGCCGTGGCTGCTAGAACCGCATGTCGACGCCGGCCTGCCGCCCGTGGCGCGCCTGGGCGTCGCGCTGCACGAGCTGGCGCACGTCGCCGGGTTCGCGCAGGAGGCCGAGGCCGAGGCCGTCGCTCACCTCGCCGGGATCACCTGCGACGACCCCAACGTGCGTTACGCGGCGGCCGTGCGGCTCGCCGGTGGCGTCGCGGCCGGCATGGACCCGGCCGCTACGGCCCGGTTCGTGGACGCCTGGCCGGCGCGGGCGGTGGCCGACACCGAGGCGGCCGCGAGGGCCGCGGCGCGCTTCGAGGCGCCGCTACTCAAGGGCGGAGCGAACGCCGTCTACGACGCGTACCTGCGGGCGCAGGGCGGCGCCGACGGCCTGGCCGGCTACGGCCGCGGCACGCGCCTTGGGCTCCGGCTGCTTCACCGCGCCGGGGCGCTAGTCGACGCGGGGCGCGGCGGCGTCGGGGCGGCCACCCCAGGCGCGCTCGCCGAGGCTGCGCCTGACGAGCGCGCCCAGGTCCGGGTCGCGCCCCATGAAGTCCCTGAATAGTTGCGCGGCGTCGTCGGCGTCACCGCGCCAGAGGACGCTCTCGGCGAAGCGTCGCCCGGTCGCGGGGTTGAAGATGCCCTCTTGCACGAAGCGGCTGAAGGCGTCGGCGTCCAGGACCTCGCTCCACTTGTAGGAGTAGTAGCCGGCGGCGTAACCGCCGGAGAAGATGTGGGTGAAGCGCGCCAGGCGCCCGGGCCTGGCGAAGTCCGGGCGCGGCTCCATGGCGGCCATGATGCCGCCGCCGAAGGCGAGCGGGTCGGCGCCTTCTCTCGGCTCGAAGTCGCGGTGCAGCGCGAGGTCGACGGTGCCGAACATCAACTGGCGCATCTGGCTGGAAGCCTCGAGGAAGTTGCGCCCGGCCACCAGTCGCGCGAACAGCTCGGGCGGTAGCGGCGCGCCCGTCTCGTGGTGACGCGCGAACAGCTTGGTGGCGGCCGGCTCCCAGGTCCAGTTCTCCAGCAACTGACTGGGCAGCTCAACGAAGTCCCACGGCACGTTCATGGACGAGCGGGCCCTGACCTCGACGCGGCACATGACGTGGTGCAGCAGGTGGCCGAACTCGTGGAAGACCGTCTCGACCTCGGCGTGGGTGAGGAGCGCCGGCGCGTCGCCCTCTGGCGGCGTGAAGTTGCAGGCGACGACGCCCACGTGCGGCTCGAAGCCGGCGGCGCTCGGCCCGCCCGTGACCAGCCCGTTCATCCACGCCCCGTCGCGCTTGGACTCGCGCGGGAACCAGTCGGCGTACATGGAACCGAGGAAGGTGCCGTCCTCGTGACGCAGGTGGTACACCTCCACGTCTGGATGCCAGGTGGGCACGCCCAAGACCCGGGTCACCTCGACGCCGAAGAGGCGCCGGGTGAGGTCGAACAGGCCGCTCAGCACCTGCGGAAGCGGGAAGTAGGGCCTGAGCGCCTCCTCGTCGACCGCGAAGCGGGCCATGCGGAGCTTCTCCGCGACGTACGCCAGGTCCCACGGCTCGAGCCGCTCGATGCCCAGCTCCCCTGCGGCGAAGCGCTCCAGCTCCTCGACCTCGGCCTCGAAGTAGGGGCGCGTGAGCGCCACCAGGTCGCGTTCGAACTCGGCGGCGCGCGCGCCGGAGCCGATCATCCTGTCCTCCGTCTGCAGGTCGGCGAAGTCCGCGTAGCCGAGGAGGCCAGCCAGTTCCCTGCGCCGGGCGAGGATCTCGCGCATGACGCCGCGGTTGTCGTGCGGCTCGGCGGTGCCGACGCGGAAGTAGGCCTCGTAGAGCTGCCGCCTGAGCTGACGGTCGTCCACGTACTTGACGAACGGCAGGTAGGAGGGCGCCTGCAGGGTGAAGCGGTAGCCGCTCAGGCCGCGCTCGGCGGCCCGCGTCCTGGCGCGGCGCAGGGCGCTCGCGGGTAGGCCGGCGAGCGCGCTCTCGTCCTCGACGACGAGCTCGAACTCGTTGGTGGCGTCGAGCACGTTCTCGGCGAACTTCGTGGTCAGGCGCGCCAGCTCCACCTTGACCGCCTCGACCCGCTCGCGCCGGTCGGGCGGCAGGCTGGCGCCGGCGCGGCGGAACTCGTCGAGGGTCTTGGCGAGGTGACGGGCCCTGACGCCCGTCAGGGCGGCGCCCTCCCCGCCGGCCGCGTAAGCGGCGACGCGGCGCCACAGGTCGTGGTTGGTGCTGAGGCGAGCGACGAAGCCCGTCACCTCGGGCAACGCCTCGTTGTAGGCGGCCCGCAGCTCCGGGCCAGTGACGACGCCAACCAGGTGCCTCACGAGGCGGAACGGCCTCAGGACGCTCTCGAAGAGGTCGTCGAGGGCCTGCAGCGTGTTGTCGTAGGTGAGCGCGCCGTCGTCCTCGGGCGGGGCGACGAGCGTCGCCAGGCGCGCCTCGGCGGCGGCCAGCGCCTCGCGCATGGCGGGGACAACGTGCTCAGGGGCGATCTCGTGGAACGGAACCTCGAAGGCGGTCGAGAGCAGCGGGTTCTCAGGCATGCCGTCTCCTCACGTGGCAGTGAGGTGCGCGCCGGCCCCCGTTGCCAGACTCAAGACCCGCCATGTTATCCGGCCAGAGCGCCGCACGGCGGGGCCCCGCGCTACCTGCAAGGTGGCGGGTCCCTGCGCCGCCGGCCCGCGGTTGCCCGTGCGTCAGGCGGAGGCCATGACGTACTCGGCCGGGACCGGCTGGCTGAAGAGGAAGCCCTGGCCGTCGTCGCACTCCATGGAGCGGAGGATGTTGTTCTGCTCCTTGGTCTCTATCCCCTCGGCCGTGACGCGCAGCCTCAGGCTCTTGCCCAGCGCGATGATGGCGCGGAGCAGGTCGACGTCCAGGCTGGGCGTGCGCGAGTCGAGCTTGGAGATGAACGACCGGTCTATCTTGAGTCCGTCCAGCGGGAGCGACCTGAGCTGCGTGAGCGACGAGTGGGCGACGCCGAAGTCGTCGAGCGCCACCTGCACGCCCATCGCGCGCACCTCCTCGAGCTTCTCCGAGCCGGCGGAGAGCGTCTCGTGGCCCGTGCGTTCGCTGATCTCGAGCTCGAGCAGGCCCGGGTGCAGGTCGTAGCGGGCCAGCACCGACTGGACGATGTGCCCGAGGTCGGCGTGGGCCAAGGCGGACGGACTGACGTTGACGGCCACGCGGCGCGGGGTGCGCTGCCGCTGCCACCGCTTCGCCTGGCGGCAGGCGCGCTCCACGACCCACTCGAAGAGGGCGGGCCCGAGCTGCGACTCCTCCACGAGGGGCACGAAGTCGGCCGGCTTCAGGAGGCCCCTCACGGGGTGCAGCCACCGCACCAGCGCCTCGACGGAGTTGACCGCGCCGCTGTCGAGCTGCACGCGCGGTTGGTAGTGAAGGACCAACTGGTCCTCGGAGATGGCGCGCTTGAGCTCGGCCTCGACGGCCACGCGCGAGCGCATCGCGACGTCCGTCTCGTCCTCGAAGAAGCGGAAGGCGCCGCGGTTGGTCTCCTTCGCCCTGACGAGGGCGGCGGTGGCCCGTTCGAGCATCTGGGCGGCCGCGCGGACACCGCTGCGCTGCATGTCGACGCCGACGCTGGCGGAGAGCTTGAGGGTGAGGCTGCCGTCCGCGTACGGTTCGCGCACGGCGGCGAGCACCTTGTCGAGGGCGGGCAGCACGGCACGGGGCGAAGGCAGGTCGGCGAGCAGAAGCGCGAAGGTGTCGCCGTCGAGGCGCGCGAGGGTGTCGGTGCGCCGCAGCGTGCGGCGCAGACGCCGGCCGACCTCGGCGATGAGCCTGTCGCCGTGTCGTTGGCTGAAGGTCTGGTTCACGAACCTGAAGTGGTCCAGGTCGAGGATGGCGAGCGCCACGCTGGTGCCGTTGCGGCGGGCCTGCAGCTGCGCCTGCTGGATGCGGTCTTCGAGCAGGTGGGCGTTCGGGAGGCCGGTGAGCGGGTCCACGTGAGCGAGGCGCCACAGGTTGGCGGTGTCGCGGCGCGCGCTCGTCACGTCCCTCATCATGCCGTACACGGCGGTGATCCCCGCCTCGTTCGAGCGCCAACTGCGCGCGGCGAAGTCCTCGACCCACATCACCTTGCCCTGCTGGGTCACGAGCCGCAGCTGATCGGTGCGGCGCTCCTGCTCCCGCAGCCCCTGGAACCGCTCAAGTAGTTGGTCGCGGTCCTCGGGGTGCACGAAGCGCTTGAGCCCGCGCGTCTTGAGGTCGTCGAGGGTGTAGCCGGTGAGCTGCTGCCAGGCGTCCGACGCCCACGCCACCTCCGCGCGGCCGTCGTCGTGGAGCAGCAGCGCGTAGCTGAAGAAGCGGCCGTCCCCCTCGAGGGAGCTGGAGAGCTCGAGCTGCATGGCCTGCGTTCCCTCGGCGTGCACCTCGGCGGTCACGTCGCGGAATAGCGTGAGGAGGTGGCGGGGGACCCCGCCACCGGCGTGGATGGGGTAGTGGCGCTGCTCGGTCCAGATCAGCGAGCCGTCGGAGAGGTAGGTGCGCATCACGGTGGTGACGTGCTTGGCCGCGGCCGTGGCGGCGCGGAACAGGCGTTCCCCCTCCTGATCCGTGTCGTTGCGCAGCAAGAAACCGAGGTTGCGGCCGACGAAGTCGCCCTCGGCGAAGCCGGTCAGCTCCGCGAGGGCGGCGGAGGCGTGCACCACGGGGTGGCCCACCGCGCCGAGGTCGGAGATGGCGAACGGCTCGCCACCGAACAGGCTCGTGACGGCCGCCACGACGGTGGCGGTGTCGGCCGCCCCCATGGGGTCGGGTGCGGAGCGGGCAGCGGCGCCGTCGGCGGCGCTCTCCGTGAGCGCCCCTCCGCCTGGGGATCTTGGTTCGTGCGGCGTGGGCATCGCGTGGACGCGCCTCCTTAGTGACCGTTCGCGAGGGAGGCGTCTAGGCGGGCGTGCCGCGGGACCCGGTGGACCCCGCGCTCGTCGCCCACCCTTCCCGCGGGCGACCTACCCGTGCGCTCTCTACCTCTTCCGCTTCAGAAGCTAGCACCGGCCCCACGGTGCACGTATGACAATTTCACCACGAGAACGCACCGAAGCGCGACCTGTGAGACTCCTCACTGGCGTCGCGGCGGGCCAACTTGGCGCGTGGGACCGACCGAGCGGGCCCCACCAGCGCTCCGCATACCCCGAGAGGGTATCTGGACGGACCGCTGTCCCGGCGCCGTGGTGCTAGATTCCTAGCGTATGGAGGCGCCGATGCCCAAGCAGGTACATAGACAAGACGTCGTGATCATCGGAGGGGGTCCCGCCGGCCTGACGGCCGGGGTCTACGCCGGCCGCGCCGAGCTCGCCACCGTCATCCTCGAGCGCGGGCTGCCGGGCGGTCAGATCGCCCAGACCGACGAGGTGGAGAACTACCCCGGTTTCCCTGAGGGGGTGAGTGGGCCCGAACTCTCCCAGCGGATGGTCGCGCAGGCCGAGAAGTTCGGGGCGCGCATCGTGATGGACGAGGTCACCGGCCTCGAGCGCCACGCCGCCGGCGGCTTCCTGGTGATGGGCTACGAGGCCGACTACCACGCCAACGCCGTGATCATCGCCACCGGCGCCAACCCGCGCCGCCTCGGCGTGCCAGGCGAGGACGAGTTGTACGGCCGCGGCGTGTCGACATGCGCCACCTGCGACGGCTTCTTCTACCGCGGCAAGGAGGTCGTCGTCGTCGGCGGCGGCGACGCCGCCGTGGAGGAGGGCTACTTCCTGACGAAGTTCGCCTCCAAGGTGACGGTCATCCACCGCCGCGACGAGCTGCGCGCGAACAAGGCGGCGCAGGAGCGCGCCTTCGCCAACCCGAAGATGACCTTCGTGTGGAACGCCGTCGTCACGGAGGTGCTCGGCGCGAACGGGCAGGTCACGG
Organism: Trueperaceae bacterium; assembly: GCA_019454765.1. Classification (NCBI taxonomy): domain Bacteria; kingdom Thermotogati; phylum Deinococcota; class Deinococci; order Trueperales; family Trueperaceae; species Trueperaceae bacterium. The sequence goes on from JACFNR010000001.1 coordinate 52,466, forward strand.
GGGTCAACACGCGCGACACGCTCACGGGCGAGGCCGGCTTCGTCCCGGCCGACGGGGTGTTCGTCTACATCGGCCACGTACCCAACACCGACTACCTGAGGGGCACCGTGGCCCTTAGAGACAGCGGCTACGTCGAAGTGCGCGACGAGGTCTACACGGACGTCCCCGGCGTGTTCGCGGCCGGCGACGTCGCCGACGAGGTCTACCGCCAGCTCGGCACCTCCGTCGGGGCCGGGACGCGCGCCGCCATGGCCGTCGAGAAGTGGTTGGTGGAGCACGGCGTCGCCCCCGTCGGCGCCGCGGGCCGCGCGACGGTAGACGCCGCCCCGACCGGCGCCTGAGGCCGGCGGATGACCCGCCGCGCGGCGTCCAGTCGCCTCACGCCCGGCTCAGCGCGGGAGGAAGTCGTAGACCAGCAGCACACCGCCCTGTAGGGCGAGCAGGTAGCGGCCGTCGCTCCATAGCGGCGTCCCCACGCAGGCCCGCCAGCTCGCCGCCGTGCCGCCCGCCGCGCCGGCCGGGTCCACGCTCAGGCGCACGAACCGCCCGTCGGGCGCCGCCGTCCAGCCGTCACCCGTCACGGCGCCCCCGGGCGGAGGCGCCGGATGGGCCGGGTTCTCCCCCGGCGCCTCTGGGTCTTCAGGCACGGCGCCACCCTCGAACCCCGCCCACGTCGCCTCGGCGAGCTCCCCGCTCACGCTGCGCGTCGCCAGGTCGATGCGGGCGGAGGCAGGCACGCCGGGGAGCGTCCCCGGATCCAGCCCCAGGTAGGCGATGGGCCCGGCGGGCGTCATGCCCCCCGCGGGCAGCCCGACGCCGAGCAGCTCTGCGGCGTCCGGCGCCCCGGCCAGGACGCGCTCGACGACGATCAACCGCGGGACCTCGTCGCCAGGCGGCACGTACCGCGCTGCCATCACCTCTGCGGCGCCGACGCCGAGGCGGTCCGCGACCAGCATCACGAGGTTCGTGAGGTAACCCTGCCGCACCTCCGCGCTGTCCTGCTGCCACGTGTCCGGCCACAACGCCATGTCGCGCACGCGCAGGCGGACACCTTCCGGCCCCTCGACGAGTTGCCACGCCCGCACCCGCTCGACGGCGCCCTCCCGCAGGATCACGTACTCGGCCTGACCCAGCGGCACGCGCCACTGCAACCGCAGTGCGAGCCCGCCCGAGCCGAACCGCAGGAGCCGCGCCTCGACCCCGCTGACGTCCTCCTGCAGCAGGAGCCTCGGCGCCAACGGCGTGATGCCCGTGGGGATGGCCTCGGCCAACGCCGGCACGGGCCGGCCGCCGCCCACCTCCGGCATGGCGTCGGCGTACGTGAGCGCCGCCGGACGGTTCGCGAACACGCCGACGCGCACCCTGAAGACGTCGCCCTGAGCCGAGGTGGAACGCACCACGTAGGCGGGGTACCCCTCCCGCAGGAGGTCGCCCACCACCCTCAAGGCCGAATCGCGATCCGACAACGCCACCACCTGGACCGTGTAGCTGATGCCCTGCGCCCACGCCGCCTGGCCCGCGGCGAGCAGCACGAGCGCCCAGGCGAGCACCGCCCTCGTGGGGCGCCGAGGCCCGCCGCCCGGGCGCCGCGGTGGGCGCCTCGGCACTAGAAGTCCTTCCGCTCGAAGAGCACCACGGCGACGGCGGCGAACAGGGCGGCGTACAGGAAGATCAGCGCGACCACCCACGACAGGTCGGAGGTGGGCAGCGAGTAGGCGTTCAGCTGGGTCGTTAGCAGGAACCGCTCCAGGCGCGGGAACACGACGAGGAGCTGCATGAAGATGAGGGTGGCCAGCGTCGCGAGCGCGCCGCCGGCGGCGTTCATGAACACCACGGTGAACATGACGGCCAGCATGGCGATGGGCACGAGCGCGAGAGCCGCCAGCACGTAGCCGCGCAGCAGCTCCGCCAGCGCCCCCCCGGGCGTCATCGCGCCGGTGCCGAGCAGACCCGCCTCGCCCAGGCCCGTCCCCCCTACGAACGTCCCGAAGCCGAACTGGGCCCCGGCGACGAGCGACGCGAGCAGGAACACGGTCAACATGGCGAACGGGTAGGCGGCGGCGGCGACGAGCTTGGCCGCCAACCAGTTGGGGCGCGTGATGGGGCGGAGCAGGACGGTCGGGAGGGTGCCGTTGGCGATCTCCATGCCCAGCAGCTCGGCGGCCGTGATGGCCGTGAGCAGCGGCAGCAGGAACTGCATCGACGACAGCAGGCCGAGCGCCGGCACCTGGTAGCCCGACACGAGGAAGAAGCCGTACACCTCGAAGATGCCGGGGGCGTACGCCCACAGTACCGGGAAGAGCACCAGCACCAGCAGCCCGAACCTCACGCTCGTCAGGCGCCACAGCTTGCTCAGCTCCATCTTGAGGAGGACGCTCATCACGCCTCCCCCGGGTAGGCGACGGGGGCCTGCACGCCCGTGCGCCGCGACCGCTCGGCGCTCACGCGCTCGCGGTAGTAGGCGCGCAGGTCGAAGACGTCGCGCTGCATCTCCAGCACGCCCACCCCGCCGTCCGCCAGCACCCGCGTGACGGCGCCGAGCTCCTTCGCGCCCGCCGGGATGAACACGACCTCGGCGCCGCGGACCGTGGCGTGCCGCACGAACGGCGAGGCGCCCAAGATCCGCATGGCCGCGTCGACGTTGGTGGGGCGGAGGCGGTAGCGGTCGCGCCTGTCGAAGAGATTCACCTCGTCGATGAGCGCGCCCTCCTCCAGGATGGCCACGCGCGTGCAGTAGGCCACCACCTCGTCGAGGTGGTGCGTCGAGAGGAGCACCGCCGTGCCCTCCTCGGCCGCGCGCCGCAGCACCGAGTGCACGAGGTGCAGGCTCAAGGGGTCCATGCCGCTGGCGGGCTCGTCGAGGATCAGCACGTTGGGCCTCGTCAGGATGGCGGCGGCCACCCCGAGGCGCTGCCGCATGCCCAGGCTGTAGACGCCCACCTTCCTGTCGGCGGCGTCCGAAAGCTCGAGGAGGCCCAGCGCCTCCGAGATGCGGCCCCGCTCGACGCCGCCCGCGAGGTCGGCGTGAAGGCGCAGGTTGGCCCGCCCCGTGAGGTAGGGGTAGAAGGCGGCGGGCGCCTCCACCACGGCGCCGAGTTGCCGCCTCACCTCGGGCTTCTGGTGCGGGTCCATCCCGAGGATGCTCACGCTGCCCGAGGTGGGGAACGCCAACCCGGTCACGAGCCTGATGACGGTGGTCTTGCCCGCGCCGTTGGGGCCGACCAGGGCGTAGACCTCACCCGGGTCGACGCGGAACGTCAGGTCCTTGACCACCCGTCGCTTCCCGTAGACCTTGGTGAGCCGCTCGCTTGCGATGGCGGGTGTGGACATGCTCCTCCTGAGGCCAGTCTAGGCCGTCGCTCGGCCGCTCCAGCGATAACATTCTTCATGCGGGAGCGGATGAAGCCCCCTCGCCGGCGGTGTCGCCGCCCCGCACCTGCTCGATGAGCATGACGTCGAGCACGTGGTCGATGCAGCGCTCCACGGCCCGGTCGAAGTCGGATGCCTCCACGACGAGCACGCCCCTCAGCTCGGCCTGCTGCGTCACGTAATCCTGGATCACCCGGATCTCCACGAAGTGATCGAGGTACGCCTGCTTCGCGCGGCGCGCGCCCGTCTGACCCTCGCGGGTCGCGAAGTGCTCCAGGTGGTCCTGCTCGTCGGCGACGGCCAGGACGACCGGGATGACCGTGGCCCCCTTGAAATCGCGCGACGGCGACAGGCCGGGCACGAGCTGCACCCCCTCCATGACGATCGAGGTGGCCTCGACGATGTTGCGCTCGACGATGGCGGTGATCGCCGGGTTGAGCTGCTGGACCTGCGCCAGGAAGCCGCGCAGCACGCGCAGGCGCTCCGGCTGGGCCGTCTCGCGCTCGCCCGGGAGGAGTTCGGCGCGCCACGCCTCGTAGGTGCTGGCGTGCAGGATGGGGCTCAGCTCCGGCCCGATCAGCGAGCGCAGCGCCTGGCGCACCGAGTCGGTCGACACGATGCGCGGGATGCCGAGGCGGTAGCCGACCTCGGAGGCCAGCGCGGACTTGCCGACGCCGGGAGCGCCCCCGAACAGGACCACGATGGGGCGCTCGCGGTTGCGCGCCGCGCGCATCATGGCGTAGCGCTGCGCGAACTCGTCCCCCGCCTCCACCCGCAAGAGCTTCACCACCTCGGCCCGCACGTGCTCGCGCTTCACGACCTTGAGGTGCTTGGCGTAGAGGGCCTCCTCGACCCGCTTCGCCAGGTTGTGGGACAGGTCAGGGGCGAGCCCCACGGCCGTGAGCGATTGCGCCAGGATGCCGCGCGAGAAGGGCAGCGCCAGTCCGTCGGCCTCCTGCACGCGCACCTCGAAGCTGCTCGAGGTGATGGCCTCGTAACGCAGCCTGAGGTCGCGCCCGTACCTGCCCTCGAGGGCCAGCGCCACGCGCCGCGCCAGGTCGACCCGCTCGAGCTGCTCGAGCCCCTCGCTCCGGATCCCCTGCTCGACCTGGAGCGCCACGACGTTGGCCTCCTTGAAGCCCAGGCCGACCTTCTCGAGCGCGGCGGCGAGGCGCCGACGCGAGAACCGTTCGGGTGGCGGACCGCCGGCGTCGGGGGTCCCCCCCGCGGCCGGTTGCAGCACCACGATCGGGACGAACGGGGGAGTCTGGCGCAGGAAGCGCGCCGCCGCGGCCCCCGACACGCGCCGCCTCACCCCGTCGGCGAGCACCCGCATGAGGTGGTTCAGCTCGACGCGGTGCGACGACCCCTCCCGCAACTGCGCCTCCACGTCGTGAACGAGGCTCATCGCCTCCTCCGTCGGCACCCCGGCGCTCTGCAGCGCCTCGACGAGCACCCCGGCCGAGAAGGTGTAGCGCTCCTCGCCGCGGACGACGCGCAGGTCGCGGCCCTTCACGGAGCGAACGGGTCCCGACCGTCGACCGCGCCGCGGCCGTAGAGGGCGCCCAGTAGGTCGTGCACGACGTTGCCGGTGAAGCCCCAGATGTCCCTGTCGCGCCACAGGTACGAGTAGATGCGGCGCCGGTACGCCTGCAGCTGGCCGACGCGCGAGGTGGGAGTGACGACGGCCAACTCGGCCAGGGGAACGGTGAACGCCTCCGCCACCTCCGCCGGGTCGGGCGCCAGCTCGTCCGGCGCGGACCAGTCGAGCAGGGCGACGACCGGCGTGGCGACGTACCCCGCCGGGGACGGATGGTCGGAGAGGCGGCCGAGGACCTGGTCGCGCCCCACCACCAGGCCGACCTCCTCGCGGGTCTCGCGGATGGCCGCCGCCACGTCGTCCTCTCCCCCCTCCAGGCGTCCGCCCGGGAACGCGATCTGGCCGGCGTGGCTGCGCAGCCGGCTGGAGCGCACCGTCAGGAGGAGCTCCGGCCCGCCGGGCCCCTGCAGGATGGGCACCAGCACGGCGGCGCGCCGGAACCCGGGGATCTGCATGTGAACCGGCGCGCGGGCGGCCAGCCGGGCGCGCACGTCGTCCGCCGCCAGCCTCGCGCCGCTCACGCTGACGACCTCGCGACCCACCACATCGCCGTCATGCTACCGTCACGCCCCCCGCGGCAGCGCGGCGGGATCGGCCGAGGGAAGCGCCACGAACGCCCAGTGCCGCCCCGTCACCCCGCGATCGCGGCGGTGGCTGTAGAAGGACTCCGGCCGACAGTGCGTGCAGACGGCCAAGTCGGTCACGTTCGCCCCCAGCACCCCGGCTTCCGCCAACGACCAGCGGTTGGCGGCGGGCAGGTCGAGTAACCACCGGTCGGCCGCCGCCGGGTCGGGCCGCCGGCAGCCGGGCGGGAAGCCCGCCGCCGCGAACGCCTCCACCACCTCCGGTCCCACCTGGTAACAGGCGCCGCGCATGCAAGGACCTAGGGCCACCCGCACGTCACCGGGACGGCAGCCGTGCCGCGCCACCATGGCCTCGACCACCTTGCCCGCCAGGCCGGCGACGGTGCCCCGCCAACCGCAGTGGGCGGCCCCCACCACGCCGCGCACCGGGTCGTGGAAGAGGAGGGGCACGCAGTCGGCGCTGCTCACGACGAGCAGCACGTCGCGGCGGGCCGTGACGGCGGCGTCGGCCTCGGCCTCGAACCAACCCGGGTCCCCCGCCAGGACCTTGTCGCCGTGCACCTGATCGAAGGCGCACACCTGCTCCCGCGTGAACCCGAGGTGACCCAGGAGCAGGTCGCGGTTCCGCTCGACGGCGCGGACGTCGTCGCCGGAACTGAGGCCCAGGTTGAGGCTCGCGAAGGCGCCGGCGCTGACGCCGCCCGCCCGGCCGGTGAAGCCGTGCAGCGTGCCGAACCCCGGCGCCGACAGCAGTTCCATCACGGCGCGGCCGGGTCCGGCAGGCGTTCACCCGCGCGCACCGCCACGCGGAGGCGGTTGCCGGCGGGCGGGAACGGGCAGGTGTACCCCTCCGCGAAGGCGCAGTAGGGGTGGTAGGCGTAGTTGAAGTCGAGGACGAGGTCGACGGGCGCCCCGTTGCCGGCGGCCGGCGCGGCGAGGTGCGGGTCGAGGTAACGCCCGGCGCCGTAGGTCTCCGCGCCGGAGGTGGCGTCCGCGAACGGCAGGAACAGGCGCGGCCCCTCGGGCGCGTCGACCGGCGCGAAGAGGGTGAGGGCGTGCCGGGCGCCACCGAGCTCGAAGCGCGCGACGCCGTACTCGAGGAAGCTCCGCTCCTCGCCGCTCGAGGTGGCCAGGCGCACAGGCCGCGGCGCGGCCGGCCGGGTCACCCTGGCCACCACGCGCGCCGCGGGATCCTCGGCGAAGTAGGCGAGCCCCCGGAAGCCCGCCACCCCAGCGAGGGGCGAGCGCGGGTCCGTGGCGAGGAACTCGTCCTTCTGGCGGCGCCACTCCGCCAGCGGCGTCAGCACGGGCAGCGCCGCCACCTCAGTAGTTCCTCGCCGTGACCTCTAGAGGTGCTCCGGCCAGCAGCCACTCGGTCACGGCGTGCACGCAACCCCGCGCCGTCGGCGTCACGAGCGGGTCGCCGAAGCTCTCGAGCCTCACGATCACCTCGTCTGCCGTGCGCTGTTGCGCCAGCACCAGGACCTGCTGCTTGAGGTCCGGTTCCTCCACCGTGGCGCGGACGAGCAGGCGACCCGGGTCGTCCTCCCCACCCAACGACCGCATGGCCTCGTGCAGTATCACGTGGCCGCCGGCGTAAGGCAGGACCACCTTCTCGAAGTGCGCGTCGTGCGGCAGGGTGCCGTGCAGGAGGGCGTGAGGCATGACGTGGGGCCTTTCCAGCGGGGGGAACTCCGGCGCGGCGGCGCGGTTGCGGCGGAACACCACGTAGTGGAGGGGCTTCCCCTGCTCGCGCCACTTGAGCGCGTACTTCGTCTCGAAGACCTCGGCGGGCGCCTCGGGGCGCTCCGCCACGTAGAGACCGGTGACCGCCGCCTCGGCGAGGGCGAACCCGAGGTAGTCGGCGTGATCCGTGGCCAGCCGCAACTCGCCCCCGGGCAGCAGGCGCGAGCCCGCCAGCTCGAAGAAGCCGCGGTTCAGCAGGCGGTGCTTCACGTGCCGCTCCTTCGGCCAGGGGCACGGGAAGTTGACCACGACGGCGTCGACGCTGCCGGGCGCGAACAGCTGCCGTACCGCCACGTTGGCGCCGGCCTTGAGGAGCCGCACGTTGGCGACGCCGGCGCTCTTCACGCGCTTCAGGGCGCGTTGGAGGCTGCCAGAGGACACCTCGAGCCCCACGAAACGCATGGCGGGTTCGGCGGCGGCGCGCCTCACGGTGTAGCGCCCGTCGCCGAAGCCGACCTCGACCGTCAGCCCGCCGGGCGCGCCCCCGGGCGCGCCCCCGGGCGCGCCACCGGGCGCGCCCCCGGGCGCGAACACGTCGTCCCAGGGAGTGGGGTGGGGCAGGG
>JACFNR010000001.1:60427-100304 GCA_019454765.1 Trueperaceae bacterium
CCGGGCGCGCCCCCGGGCGCGAACACGTCGTCCCAGGGAGTGGGGTGGGGCAGGGCCCGCCACGACAGCACGGGCCGGGCGAGGTCGGGCGACGCCGAGGCGCGGTCCGCCGCGGCGCTCCGGTCCGTCACGGCTGCTCCTCCACCGGCCGCACGAGCAGCGCCTCGTTCACGCGCAGGTCGGCGCGCACGATGGTGTCGCGGTTCATCTCGAGGTAAGGGCCGACGCCCGGAACGCCCTGGACCGCGAAGAGCCGCACCGTGCCGTCATCGCGGCGGCACGCGACGCGTTCGACGGGTTGGCCCAGCACCTTCTCCCACGCCTCGAGGATGGACGGGTCGATGCCGACGCCGCCGGCGCCCAGCCGCCGCGCGGCGAGGCGCGTGACGAGGCGCGCAGTGCGAGCGCGCCGGTTCTGCAACTTGAGGACGCCCGTGCGCACGAGGCGGTCGCAGATCGCGAGGACCGCCTCCGGCTCGAGGCCGAGGTCGAGCGCAAGGCGGGTGACGGTGCGCCGCCCGTCGACGTGCGCCAACACCCGCTGCTCGTCGGGCGTGAGCGTCACGGCGCGCTGCTCCCCGGCCGGGAGCACCGGCACGGCGTCGCGCGAGACGGCGGGCTCCTCCGGAGCGTCCCGCCGCGACTCGTCGAGGCGCCTGACGGCCTCCAGCACCAGGTTCTCCGAGCTGCCGGTGATGGAGTTGTAAGGCGATGGCAGGCCGATGCGGAACTCGAACGAGCCGCGCTCGTCCTTGAACAGGGCGTAGACGGCGTCCTCCCCCACCAGCTCGCCGAACTCGGCGTGCACCACCTGCCCGCGGTCGAAGTAGATGCGCGCCAGGCCGGCCGGGTGCTCCACCGCCAGCCGCCCCGTCCGCTTCGCGGCCATGAGCAACTGGAATAGGTCCACGAGGGAGAAGAGGCCAAGCGTTCCCGTCACGGGCGTCATCCTATCGCGGTGTCGGGACGGGGCGAGGTAAGGCGCGCCTCACCGGTCGCGCCTCAGAGGACTCAGGTACGGCCGGTATACTGCGCCAGTGCCGAAACGCCTTCAGAACGCGCTTCTCCGTGAGACCACGGGGCTCTACCCGCTAGGCGTGGCGGCCATCTGCCTGCTCCTCTCGATCGACCTCCTCAGCGTGCTCGCGCGCTTCCTGGTCCAGCAGAACGCCTCGCTGGGCGACGTGCTGGCCCTGCTCCTCTACCGCACGCCTTGGTTCTTGCACCTCGCCCTCCCCGTGGGCGTCGTCTTCGCGGTCCTGCTCGCGGGTGGCCGCATGGCGAAGGACTCGGAGCTCAAGGCCGCCTACGCCATGGGGGTGGCGCCCGCCACCCTCCTGGCGCCGCTCGTCCTCTTCGGCCTCGCCGTCGGCGCCCTGTCGTTCGTCAACAACGGCTTCCTCGAGGCGCGCGGCGAGGCGGCCTACCAGCGTCGGCTCGACGCGTTCGTCTACACGAGGCCGCCCGCCGAGGTGGTCGTGAACGCCGCCTACCACCTGGAGGGGGGCGTGTACTTCGCGGCCCGCGTCAGGTCGATCGCCGACGACCCGGGCGTCGCCAACCTCGAGGGCGTGGTGGCGCAGCTGCCCGACGGCGCCCTGTACACGGCCCGCCACGGGCGCTGGGACGCAGTGAACCGCGTGTGGAGCCTGCGCGCCGGCCAGGTCACGCGCCCCGGCGCGGCGCCGGCGCCGTTCGACGAGGTGAGCCTGCCGTTCAGGCTGGAGGCCGACCCGAGCGAGACGCTGGTCAGGTCCGCCGAGCTCCCCGTCGACAGGCTGTGGCGGCAACTGAGGAGCGTGGCTGCCGCCGGTGGCGACACGCGCGAGCTGAGCTACGACCTGAACCGGCGCGTGGCAGACGCCTTCAGCGCGGCGATCTTCGCCGCGTTCGCCGGCGCCATCGCGCTGCGCGTCAGGGGGCGCGCCGCGGGGTTCGCCTGGACGATCGTGCTACTCGTCGGCTTCTGGGCCACCTGGATCCTGGCGGGCAACCTTTTCGAGGCGGGTGCCCTCGGCCCGCTGGCGGCGGCGTGGTTGACGCCGCTCCTGGCCGGAGCCGGGGCGGCGGTCCTCGCGTCGAGGACGCTGAGGTCGTGACGCGCTGGGGCCGCTACCTCGTGCGCGAGACGGCGCCGCTCTTCGCCGGCGGCGTCGTGGCCATCGTGCTCCTGCTCCTGCTCTACTTCTTCCTCGGCGTGTTGGCCGACGTGCTGGCGCGCGGGGTCAGCGTGTCGCTCCTCGCCCGCTACCTGCTGTTCAAGCTGCCGGCCGCCGTGGCGCCCGGCTTACCGCTCGCGCTCCTGTTCGCGGCGCTCGTGACCATGACCCGCTTCGGGCAGGACGGCGAGCTCAAGGCGGCGCTCCTGCTCGGCCTGTCCCCCCGGCGCTTCGTCGCCCCGCTCGTGGGGTTGGGGCTGGCGGTCAGCGCCGCCTCGTTGGTGAACGGCGAGCTCATCGTGCCGTGGAGCGAGGCCAGGGCCGCCGAGGTCGAGAAGGACATCATGCTCGTCAGCCCCGAGACCGTCGTGCGGGCCGGCACGTTCTTCACCGACTCGCTCGGGCGGAACATCTTCGTGGGCACGGTGCTGCCGGGCGGCGAGTTCCGCGACGTGACGGTCATAACCCCGGGCGGCAGCAGCGGCCCGCGCGAGGTGATCACGGCCGAGAGCGGCAGCGCCGACCCCGCCGCGGGCGTCTGGCGCCTGGCTGGACTGCGGTTGCGGGTGCTGCGCGACGCCCGCCTCACGCTCGACGTGCGCTCGGAACACGCGACGTTGCCGGTGCGCGGCCTTGCCGCCGCCTCCTCCGCCCCACCCGACCTCGTCTACCTGCCGCTGGCCGGGCTGATCGCGCGGCTGCGGTCGCCCGACGAGACGGAGAAGGCAGCGGAGTGGACGGCGCTACACCGCAAGGCCGCCGAGCCGCTCGCCGCCACCTCGTTCGCGTTCTTCGCCGCCGCCGTCGGCCTGTTCACCTTCCGGCGCGGCGCCAACCTCGGCTTCGTCGCCGCGCTACTACTCACGTTCGTCTACTACGCCACGTGGAGCGTCAGCAAGCTGCTTGGCGCCCAGGGCACCGTCCCGGCCTGGGCGGCAGGATGGGCGCCGGTGGCCCTCTACCTGGTCGCCGGGGCGGCGCTGCTCCTGGCGCAGAGGCGGCGCTAGGCGCATGCCGCCTCGGCCGCCACGGTCCGGCCGCGGGCGCCTGGCCCTCATGTGCCTCGGCCTGGCGCTGGCCGGCTTCGCGGCGGCGGCGCGCATCAGCATCGACGCCGCCGCCGACCCCGACAGCCGCCTGGAGATCCGCACCGTCACCCTGCCGGACGGAAGCGAGGTGGCGCTCTACGTGCTCACCGGCGAGGGGCTCGTCGTCCGCATCGACTCGGACGAGCTGGTGGCCGACCACGTGGAGGTGGACCTCACGAACCGACTCGTCCGGGTGGTGGGGCGCGGTTCGTTCACGACGGGCGGCGAGAGCGTCACGGCCGACGACCTGGTCATCGACCTGCGGGCCGAGAGCTTCGCCGGCGACGACGTCCTGATAGTCACCGACGCGATCGACGTGCGGGGCGACCGCGCCAGCCGCGTGCCGGGCCTCATCCGCGTGGCGCTGGGTTACTTCAGCCCGTGCACGCGCTGCGGGCAGGAACTCGACGATTACGCCTTCGAGGCGGCGCAGATCGAGATCTACCCGGGCGACCGCCTCGTGGCGTACGACGTCACCGTGCTCGTGCGGGGCGCGGCCGTGCTCGCGCTCCCCCTCATGGTCCTCCCCCTCGCGCCGCCACAGCGTCAACCGCGCCTCGAGTGGGTGACGGGCTCCGCCACCGCCCGGGCGCGCCTCGCCCTCAGCTGGCCGTACGCGGCCGGCGCCGACGCCTACGGCGACGTGGGCCTCAGGTACTACGCCGACGTGCTGCCGGGCGGCTCCACCCTCGGCGACGCGCTCCTGGGCGGCAGCGTCCTGACGAGCTACCTGGGCGGCTCACTCGAGCACCGCTTCTACACGGAGCGGGGCAAGGGGGAGTTCCGCGTCGACTTCACGCCGAGCTTCCTGACCTACGGCCCCGCCGGCACGACGGCTCCGCCGACCGGCAGCACCGACCCGGCCTTCGTGGTCCGCTTCGCGTACGCCGACGAGGAGGTGCTTGGGCCGCCCCAGACGGCGTTCGAGCTGTCGCGCGACGACGCGCGCCGCGCCCGCATCTGGGAGGCGGGCTACTCGACCGTGCGGGTCGCCGACGGAGTGAAGGGCACGTTCTCGAGCCGCGTCTTCTACGACCTCGACCCGGCCGACGGCGTGAGCGCCCCGAGCTACGCCTCGCGCGCTGTCCCGCTCCAGACGTTCGCGCGGCTCAGGCTCGAGCCGGAGACGGTGCCTGTCGACATGGGGCTGCTGCGGCTCGAGCGGCTCTTCGTCGACCTCGGGGCGTTCGAGGACCGCAGCAACGCGCTGAACCGCTCCGCCGCCCTGACGCCGGTGCTGAAGGGCGGGCGGGTGGTCGAGTCGCACGCGCTCTCGCTCACGCCCCTCAACCTGTGGGCCGGCGCGCGCCTGGAGGGTCGCACCGACTTCACGGGCTACTACTACGACACGGCCGAGCGCCAGGTCGAGTGGTCGAGCGACCTCACGTTCCGGCAGGACCTCGGGCGCCTGGGCAACCTGGGGTTGAGCTACTCCCGCAACGTACGCGAGGGCGAGACGCCCTTCCGCTTCGACGTCTTCCCGTACCGCAACCGCAGCGACGTCAGGGCGCAGTTGCGGCTGGATCCGCTGCCGTGGCTCAGGTTCGAGCAGGCCGGCGGCTACGTGCTCGTTGACGACCGCGACCCCGCCGGCGTGGGCTGGTCGCCCCTCGAGTCGACCCTCACGCTGCTCGGCAACGTCGACTGGATCGGCCTCACCGTCAAGAACTCGTACGACCCGAAGACGCCCGACCCGGGCACGATCGACGCGACCCTCGCGTTGCGGTCGCGTGGGCCCGTCACCGCCGCGCTCGAGGTGCGGCACCAGGAGGACCTGCTGCTGACGCCCGACCGGCTGACGGGCGAGCCGCGAGACACCTCGCAGACGTCCTTGACCGCGTCGGCGGGCGTGGCGGGCGTGGTCGACGTGGGCGTCAAGACGGCCTACCGCTACGCTCCTCCCACCCCCGCGCCCGGCGCGCCGCCCGACCACTTCGACGACCTCGAGGTGAGCGTGACCCTGGGGACGTTGGCGCACACGGACGCAACGCCCGGGCTCAAGGTCACGTACGCGCGCGACCTCGACGCGGGGCGGGTGAGCGCCTTCGGGGTGGAGGGCGCGGCCACCCTCGGACCCCTGCAGTTCGACGCGGCGGAGCGCATCAGCCTCCCCACCGGCCGGCTGGCCTCGAGCCGCCTGCGCCTAGCGTGGCCCGGGGTGGCGGCGGCGCAGGCGGACGGGCTCCTGTGGCTCGACACGGCCTGGCTCGGCCTGCCGCAACCCGCTAGCTACGCCCGCGGCCTGGCGTTCACGCTCGAGGACGCCCCGCTGGCCGGCAGACCGAGCTGGCAGGTCAAGTTCACGACGCTCCTCGACCCTGCCGCGGCGCCCGCGGGCGCGGCGCTGGGGTACCGCGACTCGACGTTGGCGGGGCGCGTACTCTTGGTGGACGAGGTCGCTGGCCCGGTGCGCTTCAGCGTCGACGGCTTCGCGGAACTCTTGTGGGCAGACGACCGCCAACCGAGCACCTACCTGCGGCGCGCCAACCTGACGTTCGGCGTCGACCTCTTCGAGCGGGTGGGGCTGCAGGGCACGGTCGGCTACGCCGGCAGCTACGACCTGGCCGGTGCGCGGGTCAGCTCCGGCCGGTTGACGCTACAGGAGGTGGCGCTCATGGCCCGACCGACCGACGACCTCTACCTCGGCGCAGTCCTGAACGAGACGTGGGACCTGACGGGCAACGACCCGGCGCGGCCCGCCTTCAGCCTGCGGCCGCGCTTCGTGGTGGTGTGGAACCGCTGCTGCTGGGCGCTCTACGGCTCGTGGGACTCGAAGTCCGGCGCGGTCGCCGTGACCCTGACAACGCCGGGCGCCACCCAGGGGATCGGGCACGTGTTCGACACGGGCTGGGTCATCCCCCGGAGGGAGCCTTGAGGCCCGCCATGCCGCGTCCGATCCGCGGCGCCGGCCACCTGGCCCGTGCGATCGCGGCCGGGCTGTGCCTCCTCGCGCTGCTCTCCGCCTGCACGGGGACGACGGAGCCGCGCCCACCCACCCTCCTCGTGGTTGGTTACGAGTCCGTCGGGGCGCCCACACTGGCGCTGGTGGAGGACGTCGGTCCCGCCGGCGCGGCCCAACGCCTGCGCTTCGTGGCCGGCAGCGAGCGCGCGCTGCTCGGTTGGGCAGTGAGCATCGACGTCGAGGATCGCGAGGGCGCGCGACCCTACGCCTGGGCGTTGACGCGCGCCGCGCCCGCCGCCGGCAGCGTCGACGCCTGGCTGCAGCGCTTCGCCGTGGCCGGCATCGACCCGGCCGCACCGACCGCGTTCGCCGAGGACCAGGCGCGGCGGGTGACGCTGAGCGGCACCGGCGGGGCGCTGGTCAGCGCCGACCTGCCGGGCCGGTCCCCCTGCCCGCGCGCCGTCCAGGTGAGCCGCACCGGCCGCTGGGCGGTCGTCCTAGACGACCCCGCCGCGTGCGGCTTCGGGGGCTACCCGGTGCAGTGGCTGGTCGACACGCTGGACGGCAGCGCGCGGCCCCTGCGCGCCACCGGCGACGTGCTGGCCGCGTCGCCGGTGACCGACCAGGCGAGCAGCGACGAGCGCGCCTACTTCCTCATCGGCGCCCCCGGCGACGCGCAGGTCTTCGCCACCGACTTCTCCGACCCGGCGGCCTGGTACAAGCAGGCGCGCCTCGGCGACACGCCCGCCATCTTCGACCTGGCCGCGAGCGGCTCGCTCCTCGTCGCGCTCTCGGCCAACCGCCTGCATAGCCTCGACGTCGCCGACCCGGCCGCACCCACCACCCCCGGCGCGCTCGACGTCACCGCCACGAGCGCCGCCCGCCTCGTGACCGACCCGTTCGGGGCGGCGACCGAGGTGCTCGTGCTCGGCGCCAACCGGGTGGGGGTTCACCGCGCGCCCGGCGCCGGGCAGCTTGCGCCGATCAACGTGCAGGCGGCCGCTGGAGCCATCGACCCCGTCAACAGGTACGCCTACCTGCTGTCGGCAGGCGCGGTCACCCTCGTCGACCTGCTCAGCGGGCTCGACGAGTACGACACGCCCCTCAACTACGCCACGATCGGGGTGCCCGAGCTGACCCTGCCGGTCGGTCCCGGCGGCGCGCCCCTCGGCGCGGTGGCGTGGGCCTGGGCCGCGCCTAGCGCGGCGCCGTGACGTCGTCCCGGCCCAGGGCGCCCTGCGCCAGCTCCGCCATGGCGGCCGAGAGGCGCTCCACCGCCCCGGCCGCCACGGCGCGCGCCGCCGTGCGCACCGCGCTCGTCACGGCGCGGGCGTCCGCCGAGCCATGGCCGATGAACGCGTAGCCCCTCACCCCGAGCAGCGGCTGCGCGCCGTACTCGGCGGGGTCGAGGCGCTTGGCGAGGCGCCGCAGGGCGGGCCGCACCAGCAGGCCACCCAGCCGGGCGCGCGGTCCGGAGCTCAGGGCGTCCTTCACCCAGGCGAAGATCGCCTTGGCCTCCCCCTCCGCCTGCTTCAAGATCACGTTGCCCGTGAAGCCGTCGGTGACGATCACGTCGACACCGCCCGTGAAGAGGTCGCGGCCCTCCACGTTGCCCACGAAGCCGAGGCCTGGCGTGGCGGCGAGGAGGGCGTGGGCGGCGCGGGTGAGCTCGTTGCCCTTGCCGGGCTCCTCGCCGTTCGACATGAGGCCCACCTTGGGCTCGGCGACGCCCCACAGGCTGCGCACGTAGGCGCTGCCCATGACCGCGAACTGCTGCAGGTAGGCGGGCTTGCAGTCGGCGTTGGCGCCGGCGTCGAGGAGCGCCGTCGCGCCCGCCGCCGTGGGGAGCGCCGCGAGGATCGCGGCGCGATCGACGCCCGCCACCCTGCCGAGCTCGAAGATGGCCGCGGCCATGGTGGCGCCCGAGTGGCCCATCGAGACGCAGGCGGCGGCGCGGCCGTCCTTGACGAGACGCATGGCCACCATCACGCTCGAGTCGCGCCTGCGGCGCACGTCGGTGGCGTGCTCGTTCATGCCGATCACGTCGGACGCGTGCACCACGGGCAGTTCGATCCCCACGCGCGAAAGCTCGAGCTTCAGCGCCGCCTCGTCGCCCACCAGCACCACCTGGTGACCCTCCAGGTGAGCGGCGACGGCGCCCTCGACGGCGGCGCGCGGCATCCGCTCACCCCCCATGGCGTCGATGGCGACGCGGACGCGCGCGCCCGGATCGGTGGCGCGCGGGTCCGGCGGGGCGGCGCTGCCGGGTGTCATGAGGAGGCAGTATAGCGCCGCGCCCGCGCCTCGGTGCCCTGGGGATATGCTCGCCGGGTGGAGTTCCGCACCTTCGACGCGCCTCCCGGCGAGCGCCTCGACGTGGCCATCGCCCAGGCGCTCGGGATGTCGCGCACGCACGCGAAGGACCTGGTGAGCGAGGGGTACGTGACGGTCGACGGTCGTCCCGTCGGCAAGGCCAGCGCCAAGCTGACCGGCTCGGAGACCGTGTCGGTGGTGATCCCACCGCCGCGGCCCATGCTGGTCGAGCCGGAGGTCATCGCGCTCGACATCATCTACCAGGACGACGACCTGGTGGCCATCAACAAGCCGGCCGGGCTGGTGGCGCACCCCACGGCGACGTTGCGCACCGGCACGGTGGTCAACGCCCTCCTCGGACGCATGCCGCTCTCCAAGGAGAAGACCCAGGATCCCAGCGACGAGGCGTACCGGCCCGGCATCGTGCACCGCCTCGACAAGGACACCTCGGGCGTCATGGTGGTGGCCAAGAACGACGAGGCGCACCGCCACCTGGCTCACTCGTTCAAGAAGCGCTTCGCCGAGAAGGAGTACGTGGCCATCGTCGTGGGCGAGGTCGAGGACGGTCTCGTCGTCGACGCGGCCATCGGCAGGCACCCCGTGAGGCGCCAGAGCATGACGGTGGGCGGCGAGAACCCCAAGCCGGCCACCACCCGTTTCAGCGTACTGGACCGGGTGCGCGGCCACACTCTCGTCAAGGCGCGGCCCACGTCGGGGCGGACGCACCAGATCCGCGTCCACCTGGCGCACGTCGGCGCCCCCATCCTCGCCGACGAGGTGTACGGCCGCGCCGCGCCGCAGCTCGCGCGCCAGGCTCTGCACGCCTACCGCCTCACCCTGCCCCACCCGCGCGACGACCAGGCGGTCACGTTCAGCGCGCAGGTGGCGGCCGACATGGTGGAGGCGTGGCTGCGGCTCGGCGGCACCTGGCCGCCGCCCGGTCACGCCGAACTGTAGGGCCGGCCGGGCGGCCAGGCCGGACCAGCGAGGGAGCGAGTCATGATGAGGTTCGAGGTGGGCGATCACGTCAGCTGGAACTCGGAGGCCGGGCGCGTGACGGGCCGGATCGTCAGGGTGCACACGAGCGACTTCGACTACAAGGGCCACACCCGTCACGCCTCGCCCGACGACCCGCAGTACGAGATCGCGAGCGACAGGACCGACCACGTGGCGGCGCACAAGGGCTCGGCCCTCACGAAGCTACCCTGACCCCGGCGCCCGGACCGAGCGGCCCTGACCGGGCCGTCCTAGGTCGCCGCCGCCAGGCGCTCCCGCACCTGGCGCGCCAGGTCCGTGACGACCGGCACGAGCTCGTTGGGCGTCAGCGCGAGCCACGGCGCCACCTGTGCAGACGCGGCCGCTTCCGCCTCGGGGTCGAGCATCGCGGCCGCGCGCCGGCGGACGCGGCGGAGCGCGGCGGGGTGGGTGGCCGCGAGCGCCAGCGCCTCCGCCCCGCACAGCGCGGGGTCGAGTGCGCGCACCGCCACGAACGCCTCCAGCGCCAGCGGCTGGAAGACCCAGCGCGCGGCGCCTTCGAGCGCCGCGTCGAGGGCCGTGAGCGCCGCGGCGCGCGCCCGCTCCTCGGCCGCCGGGTCGCCGGCCGCCGCGGCCTGGTGGCGGCGGGCGCGCGCCACCTCGCCGGTCAGGACCTGCTGCATCACCCGCTCGTGCAGCCGCACGCGGGTCGAGAAGCCGTAGCCGCGCAGGCTCGTCAACCGCGTGAGGTGGCGCTCCGCCGCGGCGACGTCGCCCTCCTCGAGCGCCAAGCGGCAGAGGACTTCCCGGCATAGGCGGCCGTCAGGTGCCCGCTCGGCGGCCGCGCGCGCGGCGGCCCGCTCGCCGCGGGCCTCGTGGAGCGTCGCGGCGGCGAGCTCGATGGACGGGTACTGGAGCCGGTCGGGGTAGCGGCCCGTGTCGCGTTCGGCGGTCAGGCGCCGCGCGGCCGCCAGGCGCGCCTCGGCCTTCGCGAGGTCGCCCAGCTCGACGAGGTCTTGTACCTGACGGTACAGGAAGAGGGTGAGGTAGTCGTCGCGGCCCCCCTCCAGCTCCTCGAGGCGGATGGCCTCCTCCAGGAGCCGGCAGGCGAGTCCGCTGTCACCGTAGGCGTAGTCGGCCTCCCCGGCCTCGATGGCGAGGCACAAGGCGAGTTGGGCCGTGGTCCCGGCACGCACGCAGGCGCGGCGCGCGCGGCGCGCCCACGCCTCGTGCTCGTCCGCCTCGGCGGTCACCAGGGACACCTGGCTGTAGGCGGACCCGAGAAGCTGCTCGGCGTCCCTCGCCTCGAGGAGGGGTATCGCTGTCAGCCAGTGGCGGCGCGCCGCCTCGGCGTCGCCCTGGAAGGCGCGCATGAGGCCGAGGTGGTAGTGAATGGGACCGAGCTCGTCGTCCAGCCCGAGCGCGTTCAAGCGCGCGAACGCCTGCGTGAGGAGGAGCTCCGCGCCGCCCGGGTCCTCCCAACCGCTGCCGGCGGCCTGCCAGCGCAGCAGGCGGGCCCGGAGAAGCGAGCCGGGCGCGGCCACGGCCTCCGCCTCGCTCAGGAGCCGCGCGAGTTCGCGCGGCCGCCCGCGCAGCAGCAGGTAGCGGGCCGTCATGAAGAGCGCCCTGGCTATCAGGTCGGCCCGCCCCGCGCTCGCGGCTCGGTCCCAGGCGCTCCGCAGGTCGGGGTAGTCGCGCTCCAGCTCCTCCAGCGCCCGCCGCTCCCCGGCGCGCTGGTCGAACGGGCGCAGCGATTCGGCCAGGGCGCAGTAGTACTCGGCGTGGCGGAGGCGCCACACCCCCCTCGCAGGGTCCTCGGCGAGCTTCTCCGTGGCGTACTGCCGCACCAGCGGGTGGAGCGCGTACCGGTCCCCGCTGCGCGTGAGCAGGGAGCGGTCTAGGAGGGCGCCCAGGCCCGCGAGGTCGAGCCCCAGCACCTCGGCAGCGGCGGCGCGCGTGAAGCCGCCCACGAAGACGGCGCAGCCGGTCAACGCCTCGCGCTCGCGAGCGTCGAGGCGCGCCCACGAGCTGTCGAAGAGCGCCCTGATGCCGTGGTGTCGCTCCGACCTGTCGCCGCTCGCGGCGGCGAGCACGTCGAGCGTGACGGTCAGTTCGTGGCGCAGCTCGGCGACGGGGAGGACCCGCGCGAGCGCCGCGGCCAGCTCGAGCGCGAGCGGGGAGCCCGCCACGAGTTCGCAGATCTCGCGGACGTCGGCGTTCGCAGCGTCGACCTCGACGGTCGGGCGGTAGCGCCGGGCGGCCTGGAGGTAGAGCGCGACGGCGTCGCTAGCCGCCGCCTCGTCGACGCCGCCGGGCGCCAGCGCCAGCCCCGCGAGCTGGTACTGCGACTCGGCCGCGGACCCGAGCGGCTCGCGCGCCGTGACGACCACCGTCAGCCGCGGCCAGCGGGCGAGCAGCGCCTCGACCCTCGCGGGCGGCGAGCCGGCCGGGTCGTAATCGTCCAGGAGGAGGAGCACCCCGCCGCCGGTTGGGTGGCCGTCCGCAACGTCAGTGACGCGGCGGGCTCGGGCGCGTCCGCCCACGACGCCCTGTAGCGCCGTCTCGACCAGCTCGTCGGCGGGCGCGCCGCCGAGCGCCACGTAACGGATCCGCTCGTAGCGCTCGGTCGTGGCGAGGCGGCGGGCGAGCTCGAGCGCCAACCGCGTCTTGCCTATCCCGCCCAGCCCGGTGATGGTGACCAGGCGCGCCCCGGCGCCGAGGAGGTCCGCGAGGGCGGCTAGCTCCGCCTCGCGGCCCACGAACGGCGTGAGGTCGTCGGGGAGGTCGTGCACGGTCGCGCGCCTCGGCCGCGGCGCCGGGTCGCGCAGCGTCACGCCCAGCGCCTCCGCCTCGCGGCGGAGGGCAGCCAGCCGCGGGCTGCCGGTCGCGGCGAGCAGGGCGGCCAGGCGCTCGAGCCTGGCAAGCTCGCCGCCCGCGTCGGGCGCGAGGACCGCCGCCCGCTCCGCCAGCCTGGTGGCGCCGGGCAGGTCGCCCTCGGCGAGGCCGTCCTCCGCCAGCTCCAGCATGGCGCCCTGGGCGGCCAGGGCCAGCCGCTCGCGGGTGGCGAAGAGCCACTCCTCCAGCTCGGCGCCGCCGCCGGCGAGCTGCACCCCTGCCAGGAACGGCCCGCGGTAGAGGCGCGCGACGCGCTGCCAGTCGAGCCCGGCGGCTGTCTCGGCGAGCTGCAGGGCGTCGCAATCGACGAGCGTGCTCACCCTGGCGCCGCCGCGTTCAACGAGCCCGGGGACGGCGGCGTCGAGCTGCGACAGCGCGACGGTGAGGCTCTGGCGCGGGTCGCGCGCGAGCGGCCACGCCAGCTCGGCCAGGTATCGCGTGTCCTGCGGGCCCTCCAGCGCCAGGAAGGCGAGCACGAGGAGCGGTTTGGGCCGCCCGAACTCGGCGCCCGCCAGCGCGAGCCCGCCCAGCGTGTTCAGCACCACGCCGCCCCGCCCCCGCTGCGCGCGGTCACGCGGGACCGACACCGGATCCCCCATCGGCACGCCCTCCCTCCTCGGGCCGCGAGGCGTGGCCCGGCCGCGTGCGGTCGCCCGGGGCCGGCGGGCAGGACGATCACCGCCTCGCGGGGCGGCGCGGGGGCGTTTAGGTGGCGTTGAGGCGACGTTCGCCCTCGGGTGAGGGGGCGTTGAGCCGTCGACCTCTAGCCTGCCGTCAGGCGCTTGGGTCCATCTTCACATCTTCGTGGCGGCCCGGGTTGCCGGGGGCGACTTGGAGGCTTGGCCGTGGGTCGAAGGAGGAGCGTGCTGAGGCGTAGGGGAAGGTCGAGGTTCGACGCGATGTTGCAGGGGCGCGGGGCGCGCCGTCGCCCGGTGGTGGTGCGGCGCCCGCGCGGGGAGGGCGCCACTCAGCGCGCCTTCTAGGGCGGGGCCCGGCCGGCGCCGCGCTCGTCAGGGGGGCCACGACGCGCCGAGCGCGTTCGGCTCGCGCCCTAGCCGGCCAGCGACGTCCGCCGCGCGCCTTAGGACCTCGTCCGGCGTGGCCGGCCCCGGCCCCTCGCGGGGTCGTCCGGTGGCGGCGCCGCGCGGGGCACCCCCGCGTGCCACCAGGAGCGAGGCGCGGCGCCTCACGAAGTAGCGGGCGGCGGGATGGTCGGCCACCAGCGCGGGCTCCCGCCCGAAGCGCGCCGGTGCCAGGGCGGCCGCCACGACGAGCCCCTCCAACGCCAGCGGCACGAACGTGTGCTCCACGGCCCCCTCGAGCGCCGCCGCCAGCTCGGTGCTGGCCGCGACGAGTGGCGCCGGCTCGTTGCCGGCCGGCTCCGCTTCGCCCCGCGTGCCTAGCGTCTGCCGGAGGAGTTCGGCGCGGAGCAGGCGCGCCACCACCTGCTCGTGGAGCCGGGCCCTCGTGGCGATCCCGAACCCCTTGAGTCCCTTGAGCGCGGTGAGGTGCTCCGCGGCGGCGGCCGGTTCGCCCGCCTCCAACGCGAGGCGGCAGGCAAGCTCCCGGCAAAGGGCGTCGTGGGGCCGCGTGGCGAGGGCGCGGCGCGCCTCGGCCGGCTCGCCGCGCGCGTGGTGGAGGAGCGCCTCGGCCCAGGCGAAGGGTGGGTACTGGCCCGAGCCGTCGTCCCTGACGGCCCGGTGGCGTTCCAGGAGCCGGCGGGCCTCGGCCAACCGTTGGGCCGCGGGGCCCGTCCGGTCCATGTTCACGAGGTGGAAGACGGCGATGTAGTGGAAGCGGGCGAGGAACACCTCGCGGCCCACCTCGCTCTCCTCGAGGCGCGCCGCCTCGTCGAGCAGGGCGAGCGCGCCGGCGTAGTCGCCGTACGAGTAGGCGAGTTGCGTCGACTGGTTGGCGAGGCAGACGACGAGCTCGGCCGTGGCGCCCCGCTCAAGGCAGGTGGCGCGCGCCCGGGCGGCCCAACGGTCGTGCTCGGCGGCCCCGGCCGTCGTGAGCGAGAGGTTGCTGTAGGTGGCGCCCAGGAGCTGCTCGTCGTCGGCGCTCTCGAGGAGGGGCGCCGCGTCCAGCCAGTACCTGCGCGCCGCCGCCACGTCGCCGAGGTAGGCGTTGACCACGCCGAGGTCGTGGAACAGGGGTCCCACGGCGTCGTCGGCCCCGAGCGCGCGGTGCAGTTCCAGGGCCGCGTCGAGGAGGAGCCGCGCCTGGAACGGCTCCTCGGGCGTCAGGCACCACGCGCGGTAGCGCAGCGCTTGAGCGTGCAGGGGCGTGCCGGCGCCAATGACCGGCTCCGCTTCGTCGAGGAGCTCGGTCAGCTCGCCGGCACGGCCGTGGGCGATCAGGTAGCAGGCCGCCATGAACGCAGCCCGCTCGAGGAGGTCGACGCGGCCGCCACCCACCGCCCAGCGCCAGGCCGCCTGCAGGTTGGGGAGGTCGGGACCCAGCTCCTCGAAGGCCAGGCGTTGCCCGGAACGTCGGTAGTAGGGGCGCTTGGAGTCGAACCAGGCGCAGTAGTGGGTCGCGTGCGCCTCGCGCCACGCCTCGGCCTCGGCGCGAGCGGCCAGCCGCTCGGCGGCGTACTGCCGCACCAGGGGGTGAAGCTCGTAGCGGTCGCCCTGGCGGCGCAGGAGCGACTTGTCGAGGAGCGAGCCGAGTTCGGGCAGGCCGATGCCCAGGACCTGCCGGGCGGCGCGACGTGTGAAGCCGCCCGCGAAGATGGCGCACCCCGCCAGGGCGCCGCGCTCGTCGTCCGTCAGGCGGTTCCACGAACTCCCGAACAGGGCGCCGAGTCCCGCGTTCCGGTGGGCGGGGCCGGGGGCGGCCGCGAGCACGGCCAGGTCCGCGCTCAACTCGGCCGCGAGCTCTGCGGGCGCGATGACGCGCGTGAGGGCGGCGGCCAGTTCGATGCCGAGAGGCGCGCCCGCCACCAGCCCGCAGATCGTCGTCACGTCCGCCAGCTCCCCCTCGCGCAGTTCGAAGCTCGGGTCGTAGCGCCGCACGGTCTGACGGAAGAGCTCGACGGCGTCGCTCTCCCGCGCCGCGTCGCCCGTCGCGCCGGCGACGGGCAACTCGAGGCCGCCCAGGAGGAACTGCGTCTCGGCCGCGAGCCCGAGCGGCGTGCGGGCCGTGACGACGAGGCAGAGCTGTGGGGCGAGCGCGAGCGTGGCCTCCAGGACCGCCGCCGAACCGACGAGCTGGTCGAGGTCGTCGAGCACCAGCAGGGTGGGGCCCACGCCCACCGCGCGAAGCAGGTCGGGCGGGGGCGAGGCCAGTCCGCGCGCCGCGGAGGCGGCCGCCAAGACCAGCGGCTCGAGCCCGTCGGGCGTGGCGGCGACACCGACGGGCACGAAGAGCACCTGGTCGAACCGGCCGCTCGAGGCCAGTTGCCGGGCGAGTTCGAGGGCCAGGCGGGTCTTCCCCATCCCGCCCAGTCCCGTGATGGTGACGAGGCGCGCACCGCCCATCAGCAGTTCGCCCAAGCCGGCGAGTTCGGCGCGGCGGCCGATGAAGCGGGTGAGCTCGCCGGGGAGGTTGTGCGCGCTCGGTTGCCGCCTCGCCGCGGCGGGGTCGGGCAGCTGCACCCCCTGCTCGAGCGCCTCCAGCCGGAGGGCGGCGCTACGGGGGTTGCCCGTGGCGGCGAGGAGCTCGTGCAGGCGCAGCATGCGTTCCGGTTCGCCGCCCGCGTCGGGAACGAGGGCGGCGGCCCGCTCAGCCAGGCGCGCCGCCTCCCCGGTGTCGCCGCGCGCGAGGCGCTCCTCACCGAGGGTCACGAGCGCCGCGTGCGCGTGCATGGCGAGGAGTTCGCGCGTCCCGTACACCCACTCCTCGAACTCGGGGTTGTCGCGGTCCAGCTCGACGCCCGCCAGGAACGGACCCTTGTGGAGCTCGACGAGCCGGCTCCAGGCGTGGTCGGCGGCGGCCTCCCGCAGCAGGACGGCGTCGCAGGCCACGTTCGAAGCGAGGCGGGCCCCGTCGCTGGCCACCATCCCGGGCGCTACGGCGTTGAGCTGCGACAGGGCGACGGTGAGGCTCTGCCGCGGATCGGCCGCGCGCGGCCACAGGAGCTCCGCCAGGTAGCGCCGCTCCTGCGGCCCCTCCAGCGCCAGGTAGGCGGCCACGAGCAGCGGCTTGTGGCGCCTGAACGGCTCGCCGCTGAGCTCGAGCCCCCCGAGCGTCGTCAGCATCATGGTTCGACGTGAGGCGGCGAGCCGTTCCCGGCAGCCCGCCCGCTGCGGCTGTTGGCCATGCAACCCCCCGGGTTGTCGCGATAGCGGCGGCGCCTGCTTAGTTGACGCTCATGCTATCCCGCCGGTTGCCGGCACAACGTGACGGGAGGGCAGTATCGGGTGGGCCGGTCGCCTCAGCGGGCGGGGTCCAGGTGCGCGAGGAGCGCGGCCATGAACTCCGCGGGCCTCTCGAGGTAGGGCGTGTGACCGGCGTCGGCCACCACGACCTCGCGCCAGGCGCCGCCGCCCGCACCGTAGCGCTCGAGGGCGCGGCGCGTCTGCCCCACCATCGGCTGGGGTGGGAACACCTCGCCGCCGGGCCAACCCGGCACGGCGCCGAGCTTGCCGAGGGTGCCGAAGTCGAAGAGCGACTCGTCCGCCACGATCTGGTCGGCGTCGCCCCTCACCCAGAGGATGGGCGGCTTCGGGTCGAGCCCCACCAGCCGCTCGGCGGTGCCGACGGCGTACTTGGCGCTGATGGCGTTGGCGGGCCCCCAGGCGCCGGGAGCCACGTTGGGCCAGTTGGGCGACGGGACGTGGTCGCCCGGGTAGGCGCGCGGCCCGACCTTCTCGCTCAGGAGCCCCGAGAGGAGCTCCTCCTCGCGCGCCGCGCGGAAGGGCGGCTTCCAGTAGAAGGCGTTCATGATGGTGCGTGGCGAGGTAGCCGCGTCCGCGCCGCGGTCGCCCGCCGCCATGCGCACGGCGAAGTCCGGGTTGACGGCGCCGCCGCCGGAGCCGGCGAAGTCGGGGTGGCAGGGGGTGCCGTCCAGGCCCTTGGTGCCCCCGAAGCCGTGGGGCGAGCCGGGCGCCACCACCGTGGCGCTGGCGATGGCGGGTGCGTCGGCGACGAGGAGCCCCCACACCACGGAGCCCCCCAGCGAGTGGCCGACGACGTGGTAGCGGTCGAGCCCGAGCTCGCGCTTGAGGGCCAGCAGGTCGTCGACCCAATCGCCCACGCCGCGGGTAGCGTCGACGGGCACGTCGTCCGTGTCGCCGTAGCCCCGCAGGTCCGGGGCGACGGCCCGGTAGCGGGCCGGGAGGGCCAGCATGGTCTCCTCCCAGAACGTGCTGGAGGAGGCGTTGCCGTGCACGAAGAGCACGGGCTCGCCGCCCGCCGGACCTGAGAGGAGGGCGTGCACGCCGAGGCGCGGGGTGACGACGCGGCGGGACTCGATGCCGGGGAGGCTGGGGATGCTGGCCACGGCGAGGTCCTTTCTCGCGCGAGGCGCGAGGTTGGGTTAGGGCGTAGGCAGCTGGCGGCGGCGCGCCCGTTGGCACAGGCTACAGCACGCCACCGCGGTGGGGCGGGGCCCACCCGGTCCCGCCGCTCGACCGCCCCTCCGGGCGGGTGTTACCCTGCCGGACGTACACAAGGAAGGGTTGCCGCATGAACTACCGCGATCTGTTCGACCTCACCGGACGCAACGTCCTCGTCATCGGCGCCGGCTCGGGCATCGGCCGCGCCACCGCGCAGGGCTTGGCGGACTTCGGCGCCATCGTCACCTGCGCCGACGCCAACGAGGCGGCCGCGAGCGCCGCCTCCGCCGAGTTGCAGGGCCTCGGCTACGAGTCTCACGCCGCCGCCGTGAACATCACGGACGAGGCGGCCGTGGAGGCGCTCGTGAGCGGCATGAGCGGCCTCGACGCCGTGGTGTGCACTCCCTCCATCAACGTGCGCAAGCCGCTCCTGAACATCACGTCGGACGAGTTCGACCGCGTGATAGGCGTGAACCTCAAGGGGAGCTTCAACGTCATGCGCTCCGCCGGCAGGCGCCTGGCGGCGCAGGGCAAGGGGAGCCTCGTGTTCTTCTCGAGCATCCGCAGCCAGGTCGTGGAGCCGGGACAAGGGGTGTACGCAGCCACCAAGGCGGGCACGCTGCAGATGATCCGCGCGCTCGCGTCCGAGCTCGGTCCGCAGGGGGTGCGCGCCAACGCGGTGGCGCCCGGCGTGGTCGAGACGCCTTTGACTCAGCCCATCAAGGACCGCCCGGAGTGGTACCGCGCCTACGCCGAGAAGAGCGCCCTTGGCCGCTGGTCGCAGCCGTCCGAGCTCGTTGGAGCCGTCGTGTTCCTCGTGTCGGACGCGGCCTCGTTCGTGACCGGTTCGCTCCTGTACGTCGACGGCGGCTGGACCGCGCAGGACGGCCGCTTCACCCCGCCGCTGTGAGCGCCCGAGGCGAGGGGGCGGCGCGCCCGTGAACACCTTCCCGTCCGAACTGGCCCGCCGCGCCGCCAAGGCGGTGGACCCCGAGCTGGTGGCGCGCCTCGCACAGGGCCTCGTGCGCGTGCGCAGCGTGTACGACGCGGAGCTGGGCACCACCGAGGCGGCGGCGGCCGAGTTCGTGGCGGCGCACCTGCGCGAGGTGGGCCTCAGCCCCGTCATCGAAGAGGCCGCGCCCGGCAGGCCCAACGTGGTGTGCGACTGGCAGGGCTCGGCGTTCGACCCCGCCAGGCACCGCACGCTCATGTTCGAGGGGCACACCGACGTGGTCACGGAGGGCGACCCCGCCAAGTGGCGCGTGCCGCCATTCGAGGGGCGCGTGGAAGACGGCGTGCTGCACGGCCGCGGTAGCGCCGACATGAAGGCCGGAGTGGCCGCCTGCCTGGCGGCGCTGGCGGCGGTGCGGCGGGTGGCACCCGACCTGCCCGGCCGCATCCGGCTCGGCATCGTGGCCGACGAGGAGGGCATGATGCTCGGCATCAAGCACTTCATAAGGCAGGGCTGGGCCGACGAGGTGAGCGGCTGCATCGTGGCCGAGCCGGAGGAGAACGAGCTCTGCCTCTTCCAGAAGGGAGCCATGCGGGTCAACGTGCGCGTGGTGGGCGTCATGAGCCACGGCGCCATGCCGTACGCGGGCGTTAACCCGAACCGCGGGGTGGCCGACCTGATCGTGGCGCTGCGCGACTTCGAGCGCCGCGAGCAGGAGCGCCTCGGTGAGCACGAGTACCTCGGCCTGCCGTGGATAACCCCGACCGTGATCCGCTCTCCGGCCAGCGGCGAGGCGCAGCTGAACGTCATGCCGGAGGAGGCGTACCTGGCGCTCGACATCAGGACGGTGCCGGGACAGGACCACGCCGAGATCGAGGCGGAGCTGAGGCGCATGGCCGCCGGCATCGAGGCGCGCACCGCGCGCCTGAGGGTGCACCTTGACGTGTTCGAGTCGCGCCCGTGGACCGAGACGAAGGCCGACGACCCCTTGGTGGGGGCCTTGGAGGCCGTGTACGAGGGCGTGTTCGGCACGGCGCCCCGTTACGGCGGCGTGCCGGGCGCCACCGACGGCACCTTCTTATGGGCGTGGAAGAACGTGCCGGTGGTCACGGTTGGTCCGGGCGACCGCACCATCCCGCACCAGGTCGACGAGTTCGTGCGCCTGAGCGAGGTGGTGGCGTCGGCTCGCCTCTACGCCGCGGCTGCGGTAACTTATCTGACGTCGAACAGCTAGGCCGGCGGCCACGGTCGCAGCGCGCGCACGGTCGCGCAACCACACCGGCCGGAACCGACAGGAGGAAGCACGATGTCCATCCCCCTTCCCAGGCTTTCACCCCTCAGGGCGCTCACGCTGCTCGCGCTGGCGCTCATGCTGGCCGCGGGCGTTGCGCTCGCCCAGGACCCGGCCCCGGTCAGCGGCGGCACGGTCACCGTGGCCATCACGGCCGACCCGCCCGGGTGGGACCCCACGGTCAGCACCTCGCAGGAGATCCCGCGGGTCATGTACAACAACGTGTACGAGGGCCTCGTCAAGTTCGACCGCACCGGGGCCATCGTGCCGGCCCTCGCCGAGTCGTACGACATCAGTGCCGACGGCCTCACCTGGACCTTCCACCTGCGTCAGGGCGTCAAGTTCCACGACGGCAGCGCCTTCGATTCGGCCGACGTGGTGGCCAAGTTCGAGCGCGCCCGCGACCCCGAGTCGGGCCACACGCACCCCGAGTACTACGCGGCCATCAGCGACATAGCGGCTCCGGACGCCAACACGGTGGTGTTCACCCTCAGCGAGCCGAGCCGCGGGCTGCTCTACAACCTGGCGCGCCCCGACTCCATCCTCTACCCCGCCGAGAAGGCCGAGACGCAGCGCTCCGAGCCGATCGGCACCGGCCCCTTCAAGTTCGCGTCGTACACGGAAGGCGCGGAGGTCGTCCTCGAGAAGAACGCCGACTACTACGTGGCCGGAGTGCCGTACCTCGACAAGGCCGTATTCAAGATCATCGGCGACCCGAACACGCGCTTCGCGGCGCTGCAGGCGGGCGACATCGACTTCATCGGCGTGGCCGTCCAGCCGGAGCAGTACCTGCAGGTCGTGACCACCCCGGGCCTGAAGGGCACCGAGGGCACCGCCACCACCGAGATCACCGTGGCCATGAACAACGCCCGCAAGCCGTTCGACGACCTGCGCGTGCGCCAGGCCATCACCATGGCCATCGACAAGGACACCATCGTGCAGGGCGCCATGTTCGGCCTGGGCACCGTGATCGGCTCGCACATGAGCCCGTCCGAGCCCTACTACATCGACCTGTCGGACACCTACCCGTACGATCCCGTCAGGGCGCGCGAGCTGCTGGCCGAGGCCGGTTACGCCGACGGCTTCACCATCCACTTCGAGCTGCCGGAGCCCTACAACATCGAGCGCCGCAGCGGCGAGGTGGTGGCGCAGATGCTGCGCGAGGTGGGCATCGACGTGGAACTCAGCGTCGTCGAGTGGGGCACGTGGATCCAGCGCATCTTCGTGGGCGGCGACTACGACATGACGATCATCGGGCACTCCGAGCCGCGCGACATCAACGTGTACGCCAACCCGGGCTACTACTACCACTACGACAACCCGGCCATCGGCGACCTGCTGGCGCGCGCCGAGGCGGCCCCGAGCAGCGAGGCCGAGACGGCCGCCTACCAGGAGATCGCCGAGGTGATCGCCAAGGACGCCGTTAACGTGTGGCTCTTCTCGCCGCCCTACCTGGTGGCCGCCCGCGACAACGTGTACGGCTTCTGGCAGGACCAGCCCACTCCGGCCATCGACGTGACCGAGGTGTTCAAGACCAAGTGACCTCGCGGGGCCCCGAGGGGCCTTGGCGCGAGGCGCGGCGGGGCGGCGCAGCTGGCAGGCGCCGCCCCGCCCCTTAACGTGGCCCGCCGGCCCCGCGCCGGCCTCGTGGAAGGAAGCACGAGCAGAGCATGTTGGCGTTCACCCTGAGGCGGCTCGTCACGGCGCTGATAAGCGTGTGGCTTGCCAGCCTCGTCGTGTTCTCGGCCATCATCGCCGTGCCGGGCGACCCCGCCGCCATCATCTTGGGCCTCAACGCCTCCCCCGAGGCGCGCGCCGCGCTGAGCGCCAAGCTGGGTCTCGACGTGCCCGCCCCCCAGCGTTACGCGCGGTGGCTGGGCGGCGTGGTGACGGGTGACTTCGGCGAGAGCATCAACTACCAGGCGCCCGTCGGCCGGCTCATACGCGACAGGCTCAAGGTGTCGGTGCCGCTCTCGCTGGGCGCCGCCCTGGTGGCCACGCTGCTCGCCATCCCGCTCGGCATCTTCGCCGCCATGCGCCGCGGCACGCTGCTCGACCCGCTGATAACCACCCTGTCGCAGGTGGGCGCGGCGGTCCCCAGCTTCTGGCTGGGGCTCATCTTCATCCTCTACTTCGGTGTTCAGCTCAAGTGGTTCCCGGCGGGCGGCTTCACGCCGTTCGACACGGACCCGGTCAAATGGTTCAGGAGCCTCACCCTGCCCGTGCTGGCCCTGGGCCTGGGGCAGGCGGCGGTCATGACGCGCATGACCCGCGCCGCCATGCTTGACGTGCTGGGGCAGGACTTCGTGCGCACCGCCCGCGCCAAGGGCGTTGGCACGCGCTCGGTAGTGCTCAAGCACGCGCTGCGGAACGCCATGGTGACCATCATCACCATCCTCGGCCTCTCTCTCACGAACGTGTTCATCGGCTCCATCGTCATCGAGCAGGTGTTCGCGCTGCCGGGCATGGGCCGCCTGGCGCTCACCGCCATCGGCACGCGCGACTTCCCGCTGCTGCAGGGCGAGATCTTGGTGTACGCCGCCACCATCGTGGCGCTGGGGTTCATCGTCGACCTCTCGTACGGGCTGCTCGACCCGCGCATCAGGTACGCCTGATGGCGCGGCGCCGCAAGCTCGTGAAACGCGCCAACCTCGTAGTGGGCGCCGTGCTGGTGGGGGTGGTGGCCGCCGCCGCGCTCCTCAGCTTCTTGTGGGTACCAGTTGACCCGCTCAAGATGAACTTCGCCAGCCAGCTCAAGCCGCCCAGCGGCGCCTACCCCCTGGGCACCGACCACTTCGGACGCGACCTCCTGTCGCGCGTGCTGGTGGGCGCGCGCTCCACCCTCTACGTGGGGTTCATCGCGGTGGGTCTGGCACTGTCGGTGGGCAGCCTGCTCGGGGCGCTGGCGGGTTACCTGGGCGGCGTGGCCGACGAGGTGATCATGCGCCTGGTGGACGTGGCCTACGCCTTCCCCGCCATCCTCATGGCGCTGCTGCTGGCTGCCGTGTACCAGCCGGGCACCCTCACGGCCATGATCGCCATCGGCATAGCCACCGTGCCCATATTCGCGCGCATAGCCCGCGCCAGCGTGCTGAGCCTCAAGGAGCGCGAGTACGTGGAGGCGGGCCGCGCCCTGGGCGTCAACCACGGCCGGCTGCTGTTCAGGCACATCCTGCCGGGCGCGGTGGGCCCGCTGGTGGTCCAGGCGAGCCTCAGCCTGGCGGTGGCCGTGCTGGCCGAGGCGGCCCTGTCGTTCCTCGGCCTGGGAACCCCGCCCGACGTGCCCAGCTGGGGCAACATGCTGCGCGAGGCGCAGGGCTTCATGACCATGAGCCCCTACCCCGCCCTCGTTCCCGGCCTCGCCATCGTGTGGACGGTGCTCGGCTGGAGCCTGTTGGGCGACGGCCTACGCGACTGGTGGGACCCGCGCGGCTGAGCGACGGCGCCCGCGCGCGGCGCGGGCGCTTCTCATGACGCGGGCTGCACAATGAGGGCCACGACCGGCGCCACGGCCCGCGTTGGGCCAATCCCGCGCCGCGAAGGGGACCTCACCGTGCCGACTACCGCCCGACGCCGCCTGACCGCACTGGCCGCAATCCTGACCCTGGCGCTGGTCGCCTGCCTGCCCGTGGCGGTGCCCGGCCTGCGCAACATAAACGGACAGACGTGGAGCGCCCGCTTCGAGGTGGAGGTGCGCCCCGCCGGCCTCGCCACCGTCCGGCTGCCCGTCAACCTCGCCCTCACCTTCAACCAGCGGCTCGACCAGGTGACGGCGAAGGCCACCCTGCAGTACGACGCCGGCATCTTCCGACTGGAGAGCCCCGGCATAGTCGACCTCGAGGGGCGCCTCGGGCTCGACGACCACCTGTCGCTTCGCAGCGGCTCCAAGGCGCTGACGTTCGACGGGACGTTCGTGGGCGATCGGCTGGTGGGCACCGTGGCGATCGCCGGGGTCGTGCCGGTGTCCGACGTGACGTTCGCCATGCAGCGGTGACGTCCGGCGAGCGTCCCGCCGGGGTGGCGCTGCTCGCGGGTCGGGACGCTCCACGCGCTCCGTGAGAGGGTCCACCTCGAGCTAGCCCCGCGCCGCGGCCCGTTCCTCTCCATGGCCGATGAGGGCCGCCAGGTACTGGGTGCGCGAGTCGAGGTCGAGTTTGTTCAGGATGTTCGAGATGTGGGCGTTGATCGTCTTCTGGGAGACCCGCAGGTTGGCGGCGCTGCCTGCGGTGTCGTGACCCAGAAGCAGCAGCCTGGTGACACGCAGCTCCATGTACGTCAGCCCTGAGCGCCACTGGTAGGTCTTGAGCGCCGACGCCGCGGCGTAGATCCCCGCCACCAAGGTCCTCAGGTCCGCCGTGCCCACCACGCCGCTCACGTGGAAGCTGGCCACCAGGTCCAGGTAGGCGGCGTGCGAGCCTTGGGTGACGACCAGGGTCCGGGCCCGGTCGAGGCTGTTCATCTCGCTGAGCTGGCCGATGGCCCACGTCATCGGGAAGTCCAGCACGAGGTGCGCCGTGAACGGCCCCGGGGACCTGGCCAGTTCCGCCTCGACCTGTTCGAGCGCCGGACGGATCAACCGAAGGTACGATTCGTGCGCCGCGATCACGTTCACGACAGGGACCCTATGTTTCATTGCGATGCCTCCGCGATCCTGATCTCCCAACCTGGGGGCCTACAGCATGGTGAGGCGCGGGTTACATGCCGGTTACAGCGTCGGGGGCGAAGGTTGCGCCCAGGGACGCACCCGAGGCGCCGCCGCCCGCTCGCGAACACCGCCCTGTACACGCCGCGGCAGCGCGTGCTAGAGTGCCCTTTGGCTTCCCGTCTTGCCGCGCCGCCCGGTCAGGCAAGACCGTTCTCCCAAAGCAGACGCAAGGACGTGACCAACGTGAAGACGTACTTCCCAACCGAGCCGACCCACGACTGGGTCGTCATCGACGCAGCCGGCCAGCGCGTGGGGCGCCTCGCCACCCAGATCGCCTCGGTCCTCAAGGGCAAGCACAAGCCCACCTACACCCCCAACCAGCCCGGCGGCGATTTCGTCATCGTGATCAACGCCGAGAAGGTGCAGTTCACGGGCCGCAAGCTCGACCAGAAGGTGTACCGCCGCTACACGGGTTACCAGGGCGGCCTCAAGGAGACCACGGCGCGGGAGATGCTCGACAAGCACCCCGTCCGCGTCCTCGAGCACGCCGTCTGGGGCATGCTGCCCAAGACCCGCATGGGGCGGCGGCTCATCCGGCGCCTCAAGGTGTACGCCGGCGAGGCGCACCCGCACCAGGCTCAGCAGCCGAAGAGGATGGAGTTGGCTTGATGGAGCAGTTCTACGGTACCGGCCGCCGCAAGGAGGCCGTCGCTCGCGTGTTCCTCCGCCCAGGCAACGGCCGCATCTCGGTCAACGGGCGCGAGTTCCAGGAATACTTCCGGGGCATCCTCGCCGGGGTGCAGGCCCTCGAACCCCTGAAGGACACCAACACCGCCGGGCGCTACGACGCCTACATCACCGTCAAGGGTGGCGGTCCGAGCGGTCAGGCCGACGCCATCAAGCTCGGGGTGGCCCGGGCGCTCCTCAAGGTCGACCCCAACTACCGCCCGGTGCTCAAGGACAGGGGCCACCTGACGCGCGACGCCCGCATCGTGGAGCGCAAGCTCTACGGCCTCAAGAAGGCCCGGCGCGCGCCGCAGTACAGCAAGCGGTGATCCCGGTCCGGCCTCGCCGCTGAAGTTGAGGCCGCAACAGAACGCCACGTCGCGAGGCGCCCACCGCGGGCGCCTCGCTCGCTCGTGCGGAGGGCACGCCTCGCGGCCCCCGAGCGCGCACGGGAGGGAGCGTAGGTGAGCGTAGTCCAAGCGGTGGTGTTGGGCGTCGTGCAGGGCCTGACGGAGTTCCTGCCCGTCTCCAGTTCGGGACACCTGGTGTTGGCCCACTACTTCCTGGGTTGGGGCGATTCCCTGGGGCTTTGGGTCGACATCGCCACCAACACGGGCACCCTGCTGGCGGTGCTCGTCTACCTGCGCCGCGACGTTGCCCTCGCGATCGGCGGCTTCGTACGCGGCCTCGGGTCCGGTGCCGCGCGCCGCGAGCCCGGCTGGCGCCTCGCGCTCCTGGTGCTGGCAGGCTCCGTGCCGACCGCCGCCCTGGCGCTCGCGTTCAAGCCGGTCTTCGAGCGGTTCAACGCCCCGCTGCCGGTGGCCATCGCGCTGACGGTCACCGGGTTCATCCTCTGGTTCGCCCCCCGCCAGGGGGTCAAGCACGACGTGGCCAGGGTGACCTTCCGCGACGCCGTCGTCGCCGGGGTGGTGCAGGGCCTCGCCGTCATACCGGGCATCTCGCGGAGCGGCTCGACCATCTCGGCGCTGCTCTGGCGGGGCGCCGACAAGGACCTCGCCCCGAGGCTCTCGTTCCTGCTCTACCTGGTGGTCTCGTTCGGCGTTGCCGTGCTCGGTGTCCGCGACGTCATGACGGCAGACGTCGAACTCCTGCCGCTCATCGCCATGGTGGCCGCCTCGTTCGCGGTCGGTTACGTTGCCCTCGGTTCCGTGTTCGCCGTGCTCCGCCGGGGCCGCTTCCGGCTCTTCTCGCCCTACCTCTGGGCCCTCTCCGCCTTCACGCTCCTCCACCTCGCGTTCAACGGGTGACGGGCCCGCGCCGCGGACCGCGCTGCGGCGCGGGCGAGCGCCGCAGCGCGCGCCGCGGGCAGAAAAGCGCGCTGGGGACGCGGAGGGCGACGTTTCCGGCCCCGACCACCGCGCTATGATGCCCGTATAGGAGGCGCCTCCATGGAAGTCGTCACCCGGATCGCCCCCTCGCCGACAGGGGACCCGCACGTCGGCACCGCCTACATCGGGCTGTTCAACTACGCCTTCGCCCGCAAGCACGGCGGACGCTTCGTCTTCCGCCTGGAAGACACGGACCGCCAGCGCTACCAGGCGGGCGCGGAGGCGCTCATCCTCGAGATGTTCGCCTGGCTCGGCATCGAGCCCGACGAGGGGCCGGTGAAGGGCGGTCCGAACGGCCCGTACCGGCAGAGCGAGCGGCTAGCCGTCTACCAGGAGCACGTCGCCACGCTCCTGGCCGGCGGCCACGCCTACCGGGCGTTCGAGACCACGGAGGAGCTCGACGCCATGCGCGCCGATCAGAAGCGTCGCGGCCTGCCGCTGGGTTACGACGGACGCGGCCGCGACCTGCCCGCCGCGGAGCAGGAGCGGCGCCACGCCGCGGGCGAGGCGAACGTGGTGAGGCTCGTCACGCCGGACGAGGGCGCCACCACGTTCGTCGACCGCCTGCGCGGCGAGGTGACGATCCCCAACTCGGAGATCCGCGACCCGGTGATCCTCAAGAGCGACGGCTACCCCACGTACCACCTCGCGAACGTCGTCGACGACCACCTCATGGGCGTGACCCACGTGATCCGCGCCGAGGAGTGGATCACGAGCACGCCGATCCACGTCCTCCTCTACCGCGCCTTCGGCTGGCGGCCGCCCGAGTTCGTGCACATGCCGCTCCTGCGCAACCCCGACCGCAGCAAGGTCAGCAAGCGCAAGCTCGACACCTCCGTCGACTCGTACCGCCGGCAAGGTTACCTGCCGGAGGCGCTCCTCAACTTCCTGGCCAACATGGGCTGGAGCATGCCGGACGGCCGCGAGTACTTCAGCGTCGCCGAGATGATCGCCGAGTTCGACATCGACCGCGTGTCGCTCGGCGGACCGGTGTTCGACCTGAAGAAGCTACGCAACGTCAACGCCAAGTACCTGCGCGACGTCCTCGCGCTGGAGGACGTCGCCCGGCGCGTGACGCCCCTCTTGGAGGCGGAAGGGTACGTCCCCGACGACGAGGACTACCTCCTCGACGTGGTGGACGTGCTGAGGCCGCGCGCCGAGACGCTGACCGAGATCGTCGAGCAGGCGGGCTACTTCTTCGCCACCACCCTGCGCTACGACGAGGGCGCCCGCAGGCAGCTCGCTGCCGGGCAGAAGTACCTGCAGGACGTCGAGCGCGAGCTCTCTATGCTCGAGTTCTTCGACTTCGACGGCGTCGACGACATGCTGCGCGATTACGTCCAGGCGCAGAGCGCCAGCATGGGCAAGGTGCTCATGCCGCTGCGCGCCGCCCTGACGGGCACCACCAACGCGCCGGGCGTGACCGACCTCATCGTCATCCTCGGCAAGCGCGAGGCGCTCAGGCGGATCGGCCAGGCCCTCACGTTCATCGACGCTGGCCTGCCGGACGACGACCCCGCGCGCCTCCTCGAGGAGGAGAAGGCCCGCAAGGCGGCCGCGGCGGCGGCGCAGAAGAGCCGCGTCAAGAGCGTCGGGGCGGCCGCCTTACAGGCGCACGGCGCCAAGGACGGCACGCCGTGAGTTGGTTCGACCGGCTGAGGCAGGGTCTCGGACGGACGCGCACGGCCACGTTCGGCGCCCGCGGCGCCGCGTGGGAGATGGATTGGGAGGACCTCGAACTCGCCCTCATTGGCGCCGACGTCGGCGGCAAGCTGGCGGCCCAAGTCGTCGCCGAGGCGCGGACCGAACGCGAGCGCGGCACGCCGTTCAGGGAGGCGCTCGAGAAGGCGCTCCTCGACCAGCTCGAGCCCGACCGCCTGCGCCAGAAGCTGCGGCGGGTCGGGTTCTCGCTCGACGTGACCCGCAACGTGGTCGAGCCCGCCGGTCACGTGGTGATGGTCGTGGGCGTCAACGGCGTGGGAAAGACGACCACCATCGCGAAACTCGGCAACTACTACCGCCAGCACGGTCGCAGCGTGATGTTCGCCGCCGGCGACACGTTCCGCGCGGCGGGGAGCGCTCAGCTGGCCGTCTGGGGCGAGCGGCTCGACATCCCGACGGTCACGGGCCCCGACGGCGGCGACCCCGGCGCGGTGGCGTTCGACGCCGCGCAGCAGCGCAAGGCGCGGGGCACGGACCTGCTGCTCGTCGACACGGCGGGCCGCCTTCACACCAAGCACAACCTGATGGAGGAACTCAAGAAGGTCAAGCGCGTCATCGCCAAGGCAGACGAGCGCGAGCCGCGCGACACCTGGTTGGTCCTCGACGCCGTCACGGGCCAGAACGGACTCGAGCAGGCGCGGCGCTTCCACGAGGCCGTCACCCTCACGGGCGTGATCGTCACCAAGCTCGACGGCACCGCCAAGGGCGGCATCCTGCTCCCCATCACGCGCGAACTGGGCATCCCCATCAAGTTCATCGGCGTCGGCGAGGCGCAAGACGACCTGCAGCCGTACGACGCTGCCGCTTACGTGCGGGCCCTCCTCGACATGCCGCCGGTCGCGGCCTGAGCCGCGCAGCGTGACGGGACCCGTCCTCGTCGTCAGCGCCACCCAGGGCGAGGTGGCGCCCCTCGAGGCGGCCCTCGCCGACGTCGCGCCGCTCACGCCCCGCGAGGCCACGCGGCCCGCGACGTGGTGGGACCGGCGCCAGGGCCGCTGGGGCGGGCTGCAGGTGGTGCTGGTGACCACCGGCGTCGGCAAGGCCAACGCCGCTGCGGCCACCGCGCTCGCCATCGACCGCGTCGCGCCGCGCTGCGTGCTGCTCCTCGGCATCGGCGGGGCGTATCCGGGCTCCGGGTTGGGTATCGGTGAGGTGGCGTTGGCGGCGAGCGAGACGCAGGTCGACAGCGGGGTCGGGCACGGTCCGTCCTGGGAGGGCCTCGACGCCGTCGGCTTCCCCCTGCTGGCCACCGACCCGCCCAGCTACAACCGCCTCTGGTTCGACCAGCGCTTCGTGAGCCGCGTGGCGCGCGAGCTCGGCGTGCGGGCCGTGCCGTTCGGCACGAGCGAGGCGCTGACGGCGGACGTCGGGCGAGCCGAGTGGCTCGCGCGTCGGCACGGCGTGGCGGTGGAGTCGATGGAGGGTGGCGCCGTCGCGCAGGTCGCGCTGGGGTTCGGGGTGCCGCTCGTGCAGCTGCGGGGCGTCGCGAACGCGGTCGGCGTCCGCGACAAGGCGCACTGGAACATGAAGGCCGCAGTGGCCAACTCGTGCGAGGTCGCCAAGCGCGCCCTCACCCTACTGGAGGTGGCGTGATGGAGTTCCTCGCGGCGGTGCCCGTCTGGGTCTACTTCGTGATGATCCTGCTCACGTACGTGGTGGTCCACGTGCTCACGTTCGACCCGGCGCGGCTGCTTCCCGCCGGCCGCGCGTTCCTGGGGCGCATGGGTTCGGCCGTCCTGCTGCTCGTGGCGCTCGTGCTGTTCCGGCGCGAGGAGCCGCTCACACTCCTGCTCGCCCTCGGCCTGGCGGCGCTCGGCGGCTTCCTGAGCGGCCGCTCGACCCATCCCCCGAAGCCTGTCGCCGCCCGCGGCAAGGGGGGCGGGAAAGGCGCCTGAACGTATAATCCCCGCATGGGACTAGTCACGGGACTTGAGATCCTCGCGGCGGCTCGCGCCGGGGGTTACGGCGTCGGCGCCTTCAACACCAACGACCTCGAGATCACGCAGGCCATCATCGAGGCGGCGGAGGAAGAGCGGAGTCCCGTCATCGTGGCGCTGTCCGAGGGGGCACTCAAGTTCGCGGGGCCCGCGCTCGTCGAGATCGTCAAGTACCTGGGCGGCGGGGCGCGCGTCCCGGTGGCCATCCACCTCGACCACGGCTCGAGCTACGCCTCCTGCCTCAGGGCGATCCGGCTGGGTTTCACGTCGGTGATGATCGACATGTCGCACGAGGACGAGGCCGCCAACGTGGCGGAGACGCGCCGGGTCGTGGAGGCCGCGCACGCAGTGGGGGTCACGGTCGAGGCCGAGATCGGCCGCCTGGGGGGCATAGAGGAGCACGTCAACGTCAGCGCGGAGGAGGCCACCCTCACGCATCCGGACGAGGCGCAACGCTTCATGGCCGAGACCGGCGCCGACTACCTCGCGGTTGCCATCGGCACCTCGCACGGCGCCTACAAGGGCAAGGGCCGCCCGTTCATCGACCACGCGCGCATCAAGGCCATCGCCGCGCTGGTGCCGCAACCGCTCGTCATGCACGGCGCGTCCGGCGTCCCGCAGGACCTCGTCGTCCGCCTGCGGGAGGCCGGCGGGGTCATGGGCGACGCGCTCGGCATCCACGAGGACGACGTGCGTCAGGCCGTTGGCGAGGGTATCGCCAAGATAAACACCGACACCGACCTGCGGCTCGCCTTCACCACACGGGTGCGGGAGGTGCTGGCCGCCAAGCCGGCCGAGTTCGACCCGCGCAAGATCCTGGGGCCCGCCCGCGACGAGATGCGTCGCGTCGTGGCGGAGCGCATGCGCCTGTTCGGTTCGGCGGGCCGGGCGGGGTGAGGCCCGGGGCGTTACGGCACCGGCGCCCGGCGGGGCGCCCCTAGCGCCCGCTGAGGCGCCCCTAGGTCGCGGGTCCCTCGCCCCTGGCCCCCTCGTCGTCCCTGGCGGGCGCCACGAGCACCGTCTTGTGGTGGGCGAACTCGACAGCGCCCGGCGCGGCGCCCTTCCGGCGCCACACGTTCTTGCGCTCCGTGTAGTCGACGGCGACGCGCGCCTCGCGCCGCGCCTCCGAGTGGCCCGCGGCGAGGCGCGCGGCGAACAGGAGCGTCTCGAACGGCACCTCCCTGCCGGCCGACCGCACGATCACGTGCGACCCGCGGTACCCCTGCGCGTGCAGCCAGAGGTCGCGGCTCTTGGCGAGAGCGAAGGTGACCCGGTCGTTGTCGCGGGCGTTGCGTCCGACCACCACCTCGAAGCCGTGCGGGCCCTGGA
Organism: Trueperaceae bacterium; assembly: GCA_019454765.1. Lineage (NCBI taxonomy): Bacteria > Thermotogati > Deinococcota > Deinococci > Trueperales > Trueperaceae > Trueperaceae bacterium. Next base: position 92,212 of record JACFNR010000001.1, read on the forward strand.
AGGTGATGCCCGGCGTTGCCGGGCGCCGCACTGGGCCGCGCCCGGCAACGGCTCCGCTTGCCCCCTCGCGGGTCGCCAGTGCCTCGGCGACGGCGCCGGGAGGCAGCTCCGCCAGGCCGGCGACGGCGTTCTCGGCGGCCGTGACCGCCGCCAGCAGCGCGCTGCGCCCCTCGGCGGCACGCTCGGCCCTGGCTTCGCGCCGGCGCGCCTGGTCGTAGCGGGCGGCGGCGTTCGCCGCGACGGAGCGGCGCGGGTCGAGGTCGAGATCGACCACCTCGCCGCCCCAGCCGGCCAGGCGTACACGCGCGGCGCCGGGCGGCACCTCTCCCACGCGGGCGAGCAGCAGGTCGGCCTCGGCACGCAGTTCCCGCGCCGCGGCGCCGGCGGCGAGCGCGGCGTCGGCGTCCGCCAGGCGCCGCCGCGCCAACGTCAGCTCCTTCTTGAGCCGATGTCCGAGGCGCTCCCGTTGCCGCGCCAGGCGCTGGGCGTCGGCCGCGGCGCGCGCGTCCGCGTCCGCGCCCGCGGCCCACCTGGCCAGGCAGGCGCTCGGCCGCGCCACGAGCGCCGCGAGCTCCCTGATGACCGCCGCGAGCGCCGCTCCGCCGAGGGCGGTGTCCGGCGCGATGCCTGCGGCCGCGAGCGCGCCGCGCAGCGCCGCAGCGAGCTCGGGTCCGATCCCGTCCACCAGCCTGGGGACGTCTGCTAGCGTCCTGCCCTCGAGCAGGCCGGCCAGTGCCGCCGGCCCGGCGCTGCGCGGGTCGGCCTTCCTGTAGGGCGGCGGCGGGGCGTACGCCCCGCCGACCTTGAGCTCGCGGTAGCGGTTGCGGTCGGCGAGCACCTGCCGCTCCACCCCGACGATCCGCCGACCCTCCACCAGGAGCAGGTTGGCGTTGCGGCCGGTGAGCTCCACGACGAGGTCGACCCCGGGGGTGGGGACGAAGCCGGGGGCGGCGCCGAAGGCCAAGGTGACGACGCGGTCGAGCGCTGCCTGCGTCGCGCCCGTGAGGGGACCAGCAGCGCGCGCCGCCAGCTGCTGCTGGAAGGGGGTCAGGGCCCGCGAGGGGGCCGGGTAGTCCGGCCTGACGAGGAGGTACGGCCGCGGCGGTCGGCTGTTCAGCCAGAGCGCGCCGCCCGCCGTCAGGGGGAGCACCGCCGTGCGGTCGTCCGGGAAGCGCCACGCCAGGCGCTCGGCCGGCAACAGCGGCGTGAGCGCGCGGAGCTGTTCGTCGATCAGGAGCCCGTCCACGCGTCCGCCGTCCTCGGTTCGGTTCGGGTCAGTTCAGCACGCGTTCGAAGCCGCCGAGGCGGTCCCTGGCACCCTCGACGTACTGCTTCAGGGGCAGGTACCAGTCGCTGCCCGCCTCGGTGTGCTCGAGGGCGGCGCGGGCGTGGAGCAGCACGCGCTCCGTGTACTGCTCGCCCATCTGCGAGTAGACGTCCGCCAGCATCTGCTGCGCGGCAACCCAGAACGGGTCTCCCGTCTGGCTGGCGCTCAGCGCCTGCTCGTACCAGGCGGCCGCCTCCTCGAGGCGGTAGTACTCGAACGCGACGCTGCCGAGCGTGATGCAGGCCGGGGCGGTGGCGCCGAGCTCCAGCGCCTCGCGCGCGAGGTCGCCGGCCGCGTCGAGTTCGCCCCGCCTGAGGCGCACATCGGCCAGGTCTGCCAGCGCGTCGCCCCGGTGCGAGTACGAGGGATCCGTGACGACCTCGCCCAGGAGCGCCTCGGCCTCGCTCAGTCGGTCGCACTCGATGTAGGCGTACGCCGCCTCGTGCTGCGTGAAGGCGCGGTGCTCGGCCGGGACGGTCTCGAGGGCGGCGGCGAACGCCGCCACCGCCTCGTCGGAGCGGCCCGCCGCCGTGAGGGCCTGCGCCGTGGCGAAGGCGACGCTGTAGGTGGGGCCGCCCTGCTCGTCGTCGAGGAGCGCCGCCTCGCGCAGGTACTGCAGCGCCAGGTTCGGGTTGTCGAGGTCCAGGTGAGCGCGCCCGAGCAGGTAACGGTGGACGGCGCGCTCCTGCTCCTGCAGGCGGTCGTCGGGGGTGGCCGCCAGGTGCTCGAGGGCCTCCTCCGTCCGGTACAGCTCGACGAGGGCGCCCGCCAGGCTGAGCCGCTCGGCGCCCTTCTCGAGCTCGGGCGCCTGCTGGACCGAGAAGGTGAAGGCGCCGGCCGCCTCCTCCCACTCGCCCAGCACCTCGGCGCACTGTCCGAGCAGGGACCAGCGGCGCCACTCGAGGTAGGCGGGCAGGACGCCGGGGCCGAGCGCCCGCAGGCGCCTGGCCGCGCTCTTGGCGGCGTCGACGGTGAAGAGGGCCGCCGCCGCGTGGTAGGAGGCGACCGGGTCGAACGCGGGGGCGCGGTCGTCGGTCCCCGGCTGCTCCGGCACCTCCCGCAGGCCCCGTTTGACGTCGCTGAGGGGAGCGCCGCGGTAGGCGGCGAACTCCCAGAACAGGGCGCGGTAGAGGGGGCGCGACGCCAGCTTGGGATCGGCGCCGACGGCGTTGCGCAGCGCGGGCTGGCCGTTCTCCAGCCCCTCGTCGCCGTACAGGGCGTAGACGGCGGCGAGCTGCAGCCAAGCCTGGCCGCTATGGGTCCGGTCCGCCCCACGCTTCACGGCACTCTCCAGCACGGCGAAGGCCACGTCGTACTGCCCCTTGGCTAGCGCCTCGTGAGCCGAGCCCAGGTCGGGCGCGCGCTGACGCCTGAAAAGCATGCGCCAGGTTACCACGCCCCTCCGTCCAGGACGCGAAGAGCGCCACAACCGCGCGGGCGGGGATGGCCGGTCAGAGGAGCAGTAGCTCCTCCACCCCGCTCCCGGCCGCGACGCTCGGGAACGCGCGGTGGAACGTCTCGACAAGGATCCGTGCCGGCTGCTCGCGCATGAAGCCGAGCACCGAGAGCGCCTGCGTCTCGTGACATCCCATGGCCGCGAGCTTGCTCGCCAGCTCCTCGCCGGCCGGCGCCGCGTGGGTGGGGGGCAGCCACCGTCGCCGCATCTCGTCCTCTTCCAGGAAACCGGGGCGCTGCGGGCCTTCGAAGCGGCGGGGATTGGCGAAGTAGTAGACGCGCTCCGGGCGCTCCGGCGTCACCTCGAGCGCCTCCAGGACGATCTCGTTCGTGAGGCAATGGTCCGGGTGGCCGTTGGCGCCGTTGGGAGGGAACGTGAGCACCGCGCGCGGCCGCGTCCGCTCCAGCACGCTGGCGACGGCGGCGACCAGCTCCGACCTGTCGACGCCGGCCAGCCCGGGGTGGGGCGGCAGGCCCCGGTCGGCGTCGGGCACGTAGTCCTGGTGGTCGAGGATCGTCACGTCCTGCACGCCGAGCGCCGCCAGCGCGGCGCGGAGCTCCGCCTCGCGCCGCGCCGCCAGGCCGTCGCGGCTGGTGAGCCCGAGCGTGCGGCCCGCCGCGCCGCGCGTGAGCGTGAGGGTGGCCGCCCGGCCGCTCCGGGCGGTGCGGGCGAGCATGGCGCCGGAACCGAAGACCTCGTCGTCGGGGTGCGGCACGATGAGCAGCAGGTCGGTGCGGGGTGCGCTTGCCATCCGGCTACCCTATCGCGCGAGCGGCCCGCCGGCGCTCGTACACGCCCGCCATCTTGCCGCCGGGACGCGGAAGGGGCATCATCGGGGGAGGGCCCTCCGGTCGACCTGTCGACGGGGCTCGCCAACGTCGGGGAAGGGAGCGCCTCAGGTGCTCGATCACACGCCGCGCACGGGCGGACCGTTCGCCTCCGTACGGAGGTTCCTGCCACAGGCTCGCGACTACAACCTGAAACACGCGAAGGTGGACGTCCTCGCCGGCGTGACGGTGGCGTTCGTGGCCCTCCCCCTGGCGCTCGGCTTCGGCGTCACGGCGGGGGCCGGCGCCACCGCCGGCATCGTGACCGCCATCGTTGCCGGCGTGATCGCCGCCTTCTTCGGGGGATCGAACTTCCAGGTCACGGGCCCGACCGGCGCCATGACGGCCGTCCTCCTGCCCATCGTGGCCCATCACGGGCCCGGCGCCCTGCCCATCTTGGGCATCGGCGCCGGCCTGATCCTCATCGCGTTGGGGCTTGCCGGCATCGGGCGCTACGTCCACTTCATCCCCTGGCCGGTCGTTACCGGGTTCACGAACGGCATCGCCGTCATCATCTTCCTGCAGCAGCTGCCCAACGTGCTCGGCGTGAAGGCGCCTCTCGGGGAGAGCATCGTGTTCATCAGCGTCCAGACCGTGCGGGAGTTCCTCGCGCGCCCCGGCTACCTCCCGGCGAGCCTCGCGCTCCTCACCGTGGTGGCCATGCTGGCGTGGGGGCGCGTGCGCGCCCTCGGCGGGGTCCCTGCCAGCATGGCGGCGCTCGTCATCGTCACCCTCGTCTCGCTGCTGCCCCCGTTCGAGGCGGTGGCGCGCATCGGCGAGATCCCCCGCTCCCTCCCCCTGCCGGCGCTCCCCGACCTCGCGCTGAGCGGCGCCTGGGTCGAGCTCACGCGCGCCGCCATCGCCGTGGCGGTGCTGGCGGCGCTCGAGAGCCTCTTGTGCGCGGTGGTGGCCGACGGCATGACCGTCGGCGAGAAGCACGATCCCGACCGCGAACTCGTGGGGCAGGGGCTCGGCAACATCGCCGCGGGGCTGTTCGGCGGGCTCCCCTCCACGGCGGCGCTCGCGCGCACCGCCGTGAACGTGCGCTCGGGCGCGCGCACGCGCCTCGCCTCCATCGTCCACGGCCTCACGTTGCTGGTCGTCATCCTCTTCCTGGCCCCGCTGGCGGGGCGCATCCCGCTCGCCGTGCTCGGGGGCATCCTCATGGTGGTGGCCGTGCGGATGGTGGAGCGCGAGGCGGCCTCGCTCATCTTGCGCAGCACGAAGTCCGACGCCTTCGTGCTGGTCCTCACCATGTTGGTGACCATCTTCTTCGACCTCATCCTCGCCATCGAGGTCGGCTTGGTGGCGGCCGCCATCCTGTTCATCGTGCGGATGAGCAACATGTTCACAGTCGACCCCATCTCCCTGGCGGGCGACGGCCCCCACCACGACGACGCCACGCAGGTGGCGGCGGAGCAGGCGCTCCTCGCCAAGCACGTCGTGGCCTACCGCGTCGACGGCCCGGTGTTCTTCGGCGCGGCGGAGCGCTTCATCGACCAACTCGTCAAGGTCGACCAGGGCATCCGCGTGGTGGTGCTGCGCCTCAAACGCGTGCCCGTCATGGACGCGACGGGCGTCACCGCGCTGCGCGCCATCCACGACCGGCTGTCGCGGCGGGGCATCGCCCTGCTCATCTCGGGCCTGCAACCGCAACCGAAGGCGCTCCTGCGACGCATGGGCGTCTACGAGGAACTTACGCGCGACGGCACCGCCGACTTCGTGACCACGGAGCAAGCCATCGCGGTGGCCGCCGAGCGGGCGCCGACGGCCGGCCCCTAGTTGGCCTGCGCCAGCTCCGCCACCTCGAAGCGCAGCGGCCCGCCCGACGTGGCGCCAGGTAGCACCGCCACGGTGTCGCCGTCGGCGACGCGGCCGGCGAGGATCTCGCGCGCCAGCGGCGTCTCGAGGTAGTCGCGCACGGCGCGCTTGAGGGGCCGAGCGCCGAACACGGGGTCGTAGCCGGCCCGCGCCAGCTCGTCGAGCGCCGCCTCGCTCACGTCGAGCGTCACCCGCCGCTCCGCCAGGCGCCGCTGCAGTCGCTCGATCTGGAGCAGGGCGATGGTGCGGATCTGCGCCTGGTCGAGGGCGTGGAACACGATGACCTCGTCGACTCGGTTGAGGAACTCGGGCCTGAAGTAGGCGCGCAGCTCGGTGAAGACGGTCTGCTTGAGCGCCGCGTAGTCGGCACCGTGGGTGCTCGCCTCGAGGATCTGCGGCGAGCCGATGTTGCTTGTCATGATGACGACGGTGTTGCGGAAGTCTACGGTGCGACCCTGGGCGTCGGTCAGGCGCCCGTCGTCGAGCACCTGCAGGAGCGTGTTGAACACGTCGGGGTGCGCCTTCTCGATCTCGTCGAGGAGGATGACGGAGTACGGTTGGCGCCGCACGGCCTCCGTCAGCTGGCCGCCCTCCTCGTAGCCGACGTAGCCCGGCGGGGCCCCGATCAGCTTGGCCACGTTGTGGCGCTCCATGTACTCCGACATGTCGAGGCGGATCATCTTGTCCTCGCTGTCGAAGAGTTGCGCCGCGAGCGCCTTGGCTGTCTCCGTCTTGCCGACACCGGTGGGGCCCAGGAAGATGAAGGAGCCGATGGGGCGGTTCGGGTCCGCCAGCCCGGCGCGTGAGCGGCGGATGGCGTCGCTGACGGCGGTGATGGCCTCGTCCTGGCCGACGACCCGCACGTGCAGTTCGTCCTCCAGTTGCAGGAGCTTCTCGCGCTCGCCCTCCAGGAGCCGCGCGACGGGGATACGCGTGGCGCGGGCCACCACCTGGGCGACCTCCTCCTCCCCCACCTCGAGCCGCACGTAGCGGGCGTCGTCGAGCCGCTTGGCGAGGCGAGCGACCTCGGCCTCGAGCTTGGGGAGCTCCCCGTAGCGGAGCTGCGCCGCGGCGGCCAGGTCGTACTCGCGCTCGGCGGCCTCGATCTGCGTGCGAACCCGGTCGAGTTCCTCCTGGTCGGCGCGCCACTCCTCCAGCACGCTGCGTTCCGCCTCCCAGTCGGCCTGCGCCTGCCCGATCTGGTCGGCTATCACCTTCAGCTCCTCCTCGATGCGCAGGAGGCGCGCGGCGGAGTCGGGATCCGTCTCGCGCTTGACGGCCTCGTGCTCGATCTCGAGCTGGAGCTTGCGGCGCCTCAGGTCGTCGATCTCCTCCGGCAGCGAGTCGAGCTGAACCCGGATGCGGCTGGCGGCCTCGTCGATCAGGTCGATGGCGGAGTCCGGGAGGCGCCGGTCGGCGATGTAACGGTGGGCCATCGTCGCGGCGGCGATGATGGCCGGGTCGGTGATGCCGACGCCGTGGTGCACCTCGTACTTGTCCTTGATGCCTCGCAGGATGGAGATGGTCTCCTCCACCGACGGCTCGTCGACGAAGATCGGTTGGAAGCGGCGCTCGAGGGCCGCGTCCTTCTCGATGGTGCGGTACTCGTCGAGGGTCGTGGCGCCTATCATCCGGAGCTCGCCCCGCGCCAGCGGCGGCTTGAGCATGTTGCCGGCGTCGACGGCGCCCTCGGCCTTGCCCGCGCCCACGATGGTGTGCAACTCGTCGATGAACAGGATGATCTTGCCGTCCGACCTGGCGGTCTCCTCGATCACGGCCTTGAGGCGCTCCTCGAACTCGCCGCGGTACTTGGCGCCCGCGAGCAGGCTGCCCATGTCGAGCTGCACGATGCGCTTGTCCTGCAGGCCCTCGGGCACGTCCTTGTTGACGATGCGCAGCGCCAGGCCCTCGGCGATGGCGGTCTTGCCGACCCCCGGCTCCCCGATCAGGACGGGGTTGTTCTTGGTGCGGCGCAGGAGGATCTGCACGGCGCGGCGGATCTCGTCGTCGCGACCGATGACGGGGTCGAGCCTGCCCTCGCGAGCGCGTTTGGTGAGGTCGATGCCGTAGGTGTCGAGCGCCTCGAAGGTGCTCTCGGCGCTACGGCTGTCGACGCGTTGGCCACCGCGGATGGCGACGGCGGCCTCCTTGAGCTGGGCGGCGCCGGGCAGGGCGTCCAGCTGCCCGCCGGCCACCTCGCGCAGCGCCACGAGGAGGGTGTCGGCCGCCACGAACGCGTCCTGCCACTCCTTGGCGACGGCCTCGGCCCGCGTGAACGCGGTGCCGAGCTCGGCGCTCATGAACTGGCCGTCGGCGCCGGTCACGACGGGTAGCTTGGCGAGGCCCGCGTCGACGGCGGCGCGGGCCGCGGCAGGGTCGGCGCCGGCGCGTTCCACGACGCGGCTCGGCAGCCCGGCCGGGTCGGCGAGCAGGGCCGCCGCCAGGTGGAGCGGGCCGACCTGCTGGTGTTGACGGGCGCGCGCCACCTGCTGAGCGCTGGCGACCAACTGGAGGGCGGCCTCGGTGAAGCGTTCGGCATCCATGGCAGGATGATATTAAGTTGAGTCTGGTGTTGTCAACTTTCCTAATCGAGCCGCGCGCCGCCGCCCACCGCGGGCCGGGCGCGACCGCCAGGGCGGCTTGTGACGAGGCGGCGCCGACC
>JACFNR010000001.1:100404-186117 GCA_019454765.1 Trueperaceae bacterium
GGTCGGCGCCACCGGCGGGCCGGCCGGTGGCCGCCCCGAACCCGAACGCGCGGGCTAGGCGTCCTTGAACTCGGCGACGAGCGAGCCGATGGAGGCCTTGGCGTCGCCGAACAGCATGCGCGTGTTCGGCTTGTAGAAGAGCGGGTTCTCCACCCCGGAGAAGCCGGGGTTCATGGAGCGCTTGAGCACGATGCAGGTGCGAGCCTTGTCGACGTCGATGATCGGCATGCCGTAAAGCGGGCTGCCCTCGTCCTCGCGCGCCGCCGGGTTGACGACGTCGTTGGCGCCGATGACCACTGCCACGTCGACCATCTCCATGGTGGGGTTCACGTCGTCAGGCTCGACCAGTTGCTCGTACGGCACGTTGGCCTCCGCCAAGAGCACGTTCATGTGGCCCGGCATGCGGCCCGCCACCGGGTGGATCACGTAGCGCACCTCCGCGCCGTTGCGCTCGAGCAGGTCCGCCAGCTCCTTCACGACGTGCTGCGCCTGCGCGACGGCCATGCCGTAACCCGGCACGAAGATCACGCTGGCGGCGGCCTCCAGGAGGAAGTAGGCGTCGTCGGCGCTGATCGGCTTGATCTCGCCCTCCACCTGACCGGCGGAGGCGTGGGTGGCCGCGCCGAAGCCGCTGAAGAGCACGTTGGCCAACGACCGGTTCATCGCCTTACACATGATCTGCGTGAGTATCAGCCCAGACGCGCCCACGAGCGAGCCCGCCACCACCAACACGGTGTTGCCGATGGCGAAGCCGGCCGCGGCACCGGCGATGCCCGAGTAGCTGTTCAGGAGCGAGATGACGATGGGCATGTCGGCGCCCCCGATGGGGATGACAGCCAGCACGCCCAGCGCCAGGCCCAGCACGAGGAAGACGAGCAGCAGCGGGTAGGAGGCGGCGGGCGCGATCACGAAGATGACGCCAAGGACGAGCGTGCCCCCCAGGATGCCCGCGTTGACCAGTTGCTGAGAGGCGAACAGTATGGGCTTCCCGCTCACGCGCTCCGACAGCTTGGCCCACGCCAAGACGGAGCCTGTGAACGTCACGGCGCCGATGACGACCGCGGCGAAGATGGCGATGGCGGACACGGGGTCGGCGTGTGGCGTCCGGATGTACTCGTTCCAGCCCACGAGCATGGACGCCAGGCCACCCGACCCGTTCAGGAGGGCGACCATCTCCGGCATCGCCGTCATCTTCACCGTGCGAGCGACGTACACGCCGATGGCGCCACCCACCAACATGCCGACGATCACGTAGGTGAAGTCGATCCCGGCCGACACCAGCGTGGCGACGACGGCCAGCAGCATCCCGAGGGCGGAGACGAGGTTGCCGCGGCGCGCCGTCGTAGCGCGACCCAGCATCTTGAGGCCGAAGATGAACATGACGGCCGCGACCATGTAGACGAGTTGGACGACCTGGGTCACGCCGACCTCACTTCTCCTTCTCGCCGGCGCGGAACATGCCGAGCATGCGGTCGGTCACCAGGTAGCCGCCCACCACGTTGACGGTGGCGGCGGCGATGGCCAGCACGGCCAGGACGGTCGCCAGGGTGCCGTCCACCGCCGTGGCCGCGATGGCGCCCACGATGGTGATGCCCGAGATGGCGTTCGACCCCGACATCAGCGGGGTGTGAAGCTGCGACGGGACCTTGTTGATCAGCTCGAAGCCTAGGAAGATCGCCAAAACGAAGGCGAGCAGGAGTAGCATCATGGTCACCCTTCTCCCAGAGCGGCGCGGACCCGCTCGTCGCGCACCTCGCCCTGCGACGTGAGCAGGCAGGCGCCCACGACCTCGTCCGCCGCATCTAGGCGCAGCCCTCCCGCCTCCTTGTCCCAGGCATGCTCGATGAGCAAGTACAGGTTGTTCGCGTAGACGAGGCTGGCGTCCTTGGCCACCTTGGCGGGCAGGTGTTCCAGCCCGACGATGCGGACACCGCCGTCGGTCACGACCTCCTGCCCCGCTACCACGCCCTCGACGTTGCCGCCCGTCGAGGCCGCCAGGTCGACGATCACGCTGCCGGAACGCATGCCGGCCACCATGTCGGCGCTGATGATGCGCGGTGCCCGACGCCCGAAGACCTGGGCCGTGGTGACGATCACGTCCGCCGTGGAGCACACCCTGGCCATCTGCTTGCGTTGCGACTCGAGCTGCTCGGCGGACAGCTCCTTGGCGTAGCCCTGCTCCGTCTGCCCCGTCTCCCCCACGTCGATCTCGACGAACTTCGCACCGAGCGACTGCACCTGCTCCTTCACGACCGGCCGCGTGTCGTACGCCTCGACCCGGGCGCCGAGCCGCTTGGCGGTGGCGATGGCCTGCAGCCCGGCCACCCCGGCGCCGACCACGAACACCCGGCCCGGTGGGATCGTCCCGGCCGGCGTGCTCATCATCGGGAACGCCTTCATCGACCGCTCGGCGGCCAACACCACTGCCGCGTAGCCCGCGAGGCTCGCCTGGCTGGAGAGCGCGTCCATCTTCTGCGCGTAGGTCGTGCGCGGGATGAGTTCCACGCACAACGCCTCGAGGCGCAACCTGGCGAGCGCCCTCACCAGGTCGTGGTTGAAGAACGGGTCGAGGAACCCGGCCACGACCGCGCCGGGCCGCATGGCCTCCAGGTCGGCGACGGCCGGCGGCTGCACGGCGAGCAGCACGTCGGCGCCCGCCAACAACGCGCCACGGTCTGCCCCGAAGCTCGCCCCGGCCTTGCGGAAGTCGTCGTCGCTCATGAACGACGCCGCGCCGACCCCCGGCTCGAGCGTGACGGTGGCCCCCAGCTTGACGAGCTTCTCGACCACCTGCGGGGTGAGCGGGCTTCTTCGCTCACCGCTGACGGACTCCCTCAAGGCGACGATGTTCATATCGGCCTCATCTTTGCACGCGCGTCCGAGCCGCCGCCCGGGTCAGTTGCCCCGCCCGTGACGCGCACGCCTTGGGGCTATACTCCTCAGTCATGATGCATCTCGGCATCCTCACCAGCGGCGGTGACGCGCCCGGCATGAACGCCGCCATCAGGGCGGCGGTCCGTACCGCCGCCCATGACGGCATCCGCATGACCGGCATCTACCGCGGCTTCCAGGGGCTGGTGGACGACGACACGGTCGAGTTGGGGCCGCGCGCCGTGGCCAACGTACTCCAGCGCGGCGGCACGGTGCTCCGTACCGCCCGCTGCGATCAGTTCCTCGAACCGGAGGGCCGCAGGGCCGGCGCCGAGACCCTGAGGCGTCACGGCGTGGACGGGCTCATCGTCGTCGGCGGCGACGGCAGCTTCCGCGGCGCCCAGCTCCTGCAGGAGGAGCACGGCGTGCCCGTCGTCGGGATCCCCGCCACCATCGACAACGACATCAACGGCACGGACGTCTCCATCGGCTTCAACACGGCGCTCGACGTCGCGCTCGACGCCGTCGACCGCCTGCGCGACACGGGCGCCAGCCACGACCGCCTCTTCCTCGTGGAGGTGATGGGGCGGCGCGCCGGTCACATCGCGCTGTCGGTCGGCGTTGCCGGGGGCGCCGAGGCCATCGTCGTGCCCGAGGCGCCCCTGCCGGCGGCCGAGGTCGTGAGGCTCCTCACCAAGGCCGAGGAGCGCGGCAAGACCTCCAGCATCGTCGTGGTGGCGGAGGGCGCCTTCCAGGGTGGCGCGGCCGAACTGCAGAAGGCGATCGAGTCGTCGTGCGGTTACGACGTCCGCACCGTCATCCTGGGTCACACCCAGCGCGGCGGCAGCCCCAACGCCCGCGACCGAGTGCTGGCGTCGCGGCTCGGCTTCCACGCCGTGCGGACCCTCGCCGCCGGCACGAGCGGCGTGATGGTCGGCACCAACCGTCGCGAGGTCGTCACCATCCCCCTCAAGGAGCTCGAGCTCCACCCGAAGGACATCGACCGCGAGCTGCTGGAGATCGCCTACGTGCTGGCCGTCTGAGCGCCGCGCCTAGGCTCGCCGCACCCTCACGAATGCGTCCCTGCCGCGCTGCAGCACGGCGGGGCGCTCCAGCTCCAGCCGCGCGGCCGGGTCCGTCAGCGCCTCGCCGTCCAACCTGAGGCCGCGGTTCTGCACCAGGCGCCGCGCCTCGCCGTTGGAGGCGGCCAGGCCCGCCAGCACGGCCAACCTGAGGAGCCCGACGGTGCCCGCCTCGAACTCGCCGGCCGGCACCGCCACCTCCGCCACATCGTCTGGGATCCCGCCCCGCGCCACCTCGTCGTAGCGGCGCTCGGCGGCCGCCACCGGATCGGAGCCGTGGTAGATCGTCACCAGGGCTCGCGCGAACGTGCGGTGCGCCGCGACGGGATCGCGCGCCAGCTCGGCTCCCAAGGCGTCGAGGCCCAGGTCGGTGCAGAGCTCGGCGTACTGGAGCAGTTGAGCGTCGTTCACCTGCATCGCCTTCTTGAACATCACCTCGGGCGGCTCGGCTATGCCGATGTAGTTGTCGAGCGACTTCGACATCTTCTCCACCCCGTCGAGCCCCACGAGGAGCGGCGTGGTGAGGGCGACCTGCGGCTCGAGCCCGTACGCCCGCTGAACGTCACGGCCGACCAGCAGGTTGAACAGCTGGTCGGTGCCGCCCAACTCGACGTCGGCCCTGATCGCCACGGAGTCGTAGGCCTGCGCCAGCGGGTAGAGGAACTCGTGCACGCTGATGGGCACGCCGCCATGGAAGCGCTTCGTGAAGTCGTCACGCTCGAGCATGCGCGCGACCGTGTAGTTGGAGGCGAGGCGCACGACGTCCGCGAAGCCCAGTGGCTCGAGCCACTCAGAGTTGTGGCGGATCTCTAGCTTGCTCTCGTCGGTGTCGAGGATCCGCGCCGCCTGCTCAACGTAGGTCCGGCCGTTCCGCCGCGTCTCCTCCAACGTGAGCACGGGCCGCGTCTTGCTGCGGCCGGACGGGTCGCCGATCATGCCCGTGAAGTCGCCGATGATGAGAACTACCCGGTGGCCGAGGTCCTGGAACTGTCTGAGCTTCCTCAAGACCACAGCGTGGCCGACGTGGAGGTCCGCGCTCGACGGGTCGACCCCGAGCTTGGCTCGCACCTGCCTGCCCTCGCGCGCGGCCAGCTCGAGCTTCTCCAGCAAACCGCCGTCCGGCACCACGTGCTCCGCGCCCCTGTTCAGGAGACGCAGCGCCTCGGCGTGGGCGCCCGCCACCTCGTCGTCCCGCCGCGAGGCGGGAGTCGTCCCTTCGCTCACCATCGTCCTCCTGGAACATCGCGAGCACCGCGCCGCGCGGCGCCGTGGTGCGCCCTACGCGACGGGCGTGCGTCAACGGCGCGCAGTCTAGCACGCCCACTTGCTAGCATCGAACTCGTAACCCCGCCCACAGCGGGCGGGTCAGGAGGTACAGGATGGAACTCGCTATCGTCGGGCTGGGCAGGATGGGGGCCGACATGGCGCGCCGGCTCATGCAAGGCGGACACGCGCCGGTCGTCACCGACCTGACGCCCGACCTCGTCACGGAGCTGGTCGAGGAGGGCGCGCGCGGCGCGCGCGACGTCGCCGACGCCGTCAAGCAGCTGTCGGCCCCGCGGGTGGTGTGGAGCATGGTGCCGGCCGGCGGGCCCACCGAGCAGGTCATCGAGCAGGCCCTCGCCGCCCTGTCGCCGGGCGACGTCATCGTGGACGGCGCCAACTCCAACTGGGAGGACTCGCGCCGCCGCGCCGACCTCGCCGAGGCCAAGGGCCTCGGCTGGGTGGACGCGGGCGTCTCCGGCGGCATCTGGGGTCTGGAGGAGGGGTACAACCTCATGGTCGGTGGCCACGACGACGCCGTGAAGATCGTGTGGCCCGTCCTCGAGACCCTGGCGCCCGCCAGCGGGTTGGCTCACGTCGGCCCGCCGGGCACCGGTCACTTCGTGAAGATGATCCATAACGGCATCGAGTACGGCCTCTTGCAGGCGTACGGCGAGGGGTTCGAGGCGCTGGCGCGCTACCCTCACCACGACCTCGACCTGCCGGCCATCGCGCGGCTCTGGACGCACGGCGCCGTCGTCCGCTCCTGGCTGCTCGAGCTGCTGGCCGAGGCGCTGCACGACGACCCGCGCCTCACCGAGCTCAAGGGCTACGTCGACGACAGCGGCATGGGGCGCTGGACGGTGGACTTCGCGGTCGCCAACGCCGTCGCCATGCCGGCCGTGACCGCAGCCCTCTACGCCAGGTTCGCGAGCCGCGACGCCGACGCCTTCTCCAACCGCGCCGTGGCTGCGCTGCGCAACCGCTTCGGCGGTCACAAGACGAAGAAGGCATGATGCGGGCCGAGGAGGCGGGTAGCTCGGCCGCGCGTGACGCGGCTCGCGCCGCGGAGCCGGCGGTCAGGCGCGTCGAGCGCGAGGCCAGGCCGGGCGCCCCCGACAGCGTGTCGCGCGCGAAGCCGGCCCCGGCCTGCGCGTTCGTCATCTTCGGCGTCACGGGGGACCTCACGGGCCGCAAGCTCATCCCGGCGCTCTACCAGCTCGCCGCCAAGGGGGAGCTCAACGAGGGGAGCGTCATCGTCGGCCACGCTCGCCGCGAGATGACCGACGACGAGTTGCGCGCCTACCTCCGCGACAAGGTCGCGGCCGAGGTGCCCGACCTCGACGCGGGCGTGTGGGAGCGGTTGGCGGCGCGCATCAGCTACGTGCAGGGCGACTACGAGAGCGCGGACGGCTTCGTTCGCCTCGCGCAGAAGCTGGCCGGGCTGGACGTCGCCGGCACCATCTTCTACACGGCCACGCCGCCCGAGGTTTACGCCACCATCGCCCGTTCGCTGGCCGAGGCGGGGCTGGCGCGCCCCGCGCCCGGCAGGTTCGCCCGGCTGGTCGTCGAGAAGCCGTTCGGAACGGACGAGGCGTCCGCCAAGGAGCTGAACGCCCTCCTGCTCGAGCACTTCGACGAGTCGCAGCTGTTCCGCATCGACCATTACCTTGCGAAGGAGACGGCGCAGAACCTCGGCGTCCTGCGGTTCGCCAACAGCATGTTCGAGCCGGTATGGAACAACCGTTACGTCGACCACGTCCAGATCACGATGATCGAGCCCATGGGCATGGAGGGGCGCGGCCGCTTCTACGAGTCCGCCGGAGTGCTGCGCGACGTCTTCCAGAACCACCTGCTGCAGCTCCTGGCCCTGATGGCGATGGAGCCGCCCGTGCGCTTCGACGCCCGCGCCGTGCGCGACGAGAAGGTGAAGCTGTTCAGCGCCGTCAGCTGCCCCAGCCCGGCCGACACCGTCTTCGGGCAGTACGTGGCCGGCAACGGCGCGGTGGGGTACCGGCAGGAGAAGGACGTGGACCCGAACTCGAAGCAGGCCACCTACGCCGCCATGCAGTTGCGTGTAGAGAACTGGCGCTGGTCCGGGGTGCCCTTCTACCTGCGCTCCGGCAAGCGCCTAGAGGCCAAGGCCAGCGAGATCGTGCTGCAGTTCAAGGCGCCGCCTCACGTCCCGTTCGCGCTCAGCGCGCCGGTGCACGCCGACCGCCTCGTGATGCGCATCATGCCCGACGAGGGCATGACCATCCGCTTCAACGGGAAGCGGCCCGGCCAGAAGGTGGAACTCGACCGGATCGGCCTCGACTTCTCCTACGGGGAGAGCTTCGCGGGCGCCATCCCGGACGCCTACGAGACGTTGATACTCGACGTGATGAACGGCGACGCCACGCTCTTCATGCGCGCCGACGAGGTCGAGGCGCAGTGGCGCATCGTCGCCCCGGTCCTCGCCTACCTGGAGGAGCGGCGGCCGACCCCGGCCTTCTACGAGGCGGGTGGGCGCGGGCCGCAACAGGCCTACGCGCTGCTCGAATCCGCCGGACGCGAGTGGAAGAGGCCCGCGGGGGTGCGACGGGGCGGCTAGGGCGCGTGCTAGCGTGACCGCATGCGCAGGGTGCGGGTGGTGGGGGTGCCCATCGACCTCGGGGCCGGTCGCCGCGGGGTCGACATGGGTCCGAGCGCGATCCGCCTGGCGCGGCTGGCGCCGGTGCTGCGCGAACTGGGTCACGAGGTCGTCGACCTCGGCAACGTCGAGGCGCCCGTGGCGGAGGCGCACGAGCACCTCCTCACGCCCGCCGGTCCGCACCACGCCGACGTCATCGCGGCCGCCTGCGCCGCCACCCACGCCCGGCTCAGCGGCCTGCCGGCCGACGACTTCGTCGTCGCCCTCGGCGGCGACCACTCCATCAGCATGGGCACGGTGGCCGCGCTCGGGAGCCGCCAGGCGACGGGTTTGCTCTGGGTAGACGCCCACGCCGACGCCAACACCCCGGCGACGAGCCCGTCGGGGAACGTGCACGGGATGTCCGTGGCGCACCTGCTCGGGCTAGGCGACGCCAGGTTCCTGGACGTCTGGGGCGGCGGCGCCATGCTGCGCCCCGAGCACGTCGTCTACCTGGGACTCCGTAGCGTCGATCCCGGGGAACGCGCCCTCATCCGCGACCTGGGCATCACCGCCTACACCATGAAGGACGTGGACAACCGCGGCGTCGCCTACCTGGCGGCGGCGGCCCTCGAGCAGCTGGGCGGCCTGGGGCGCCTGCACGTCTCGTTCGACGCGGACTCGCTCGATCCCGCCATCGCGCCGGGGGTCGGCACGCCGGTTCCCGGCGGCCTCACCTACCGCGAGGCGCACCTCCTGATGGAGCTGCTGGCCGACTCTGGCGCGGTCACCTCGCTCGACTTGGTGGAGGTCAACCCGACCCTGGACCGCGCCAACGAGACGGCGGCCATCATGGTGGAGATGGCCGCCAGCCTGTTGGGCAAGCGCATCCTCTGACCCGGGGCCCTCCCGGCGCCCGGCGCCTCAGACCTGCGCCATCGCGGTGATCACCAGCGGCACGAGCCCGGTGAGGGCGGCGTCACCCGCCCTGATGGCCTCGCCTGCTCTGTGGAAGTTCAGCCAGTGGATGGGCGGCTTGGTGTGGACCTCGAAGCGGCGGCAGCCACCCGCGGCGCTCACGGCGCCGTCGGGCCCGGCCGTGGGTGCGCCACCACGCGCGGCGCCGGCCCAGCCTCCCGCCGCGAACGCCAGGGCCCGGCCGAGGCGTCCAACGGCGCCCTTCGGCGCGGCCGCGGCCGCCCGCGACTGCCAGCGCCGCGCGCCGTCCGAGGCGAGCACGCGCCGCGCCAAGCGGATGGCGCCCGAGTCCCCCGCCTCCATGCCGGCGCCGATGCCGATGGCGACATCGACGTCGAGGCCGTCGAGCGTGTCGAGGGGCACGGGCGAGCCGATGCCGCCATCGATCAGCCGCCGGCCGTCGACGAGCGCGGGGGCGAACACGCCGGGGATGGCCGTACTGGCCCGCAACGCCAGGGCGAGCGGCCCCGACTCGAGGAGCACCTGCTCGCCGCTATCGATGTCCGTGGTGACCACGACGAGCCGCTTCTCCAGGTCGGCGAACGACCGCCCCTCAAGCAGCCTGTCGAAGTAGGCCTCGAGGCGTTTGCCCTGGAACAGGGCGGCGCGGTGCAGGCCGAAGTCGGCGACGTACGGGAAGACGTCGCGGCGCCGCATCGACTCCGCCTGGCGCAGCAGCTCCGGCAGCGGCCTGCCGGTCGCGTAGAGCGCCCCGACGACGGCCCCGAAGCTGGTGCCGGCGATGACGTCGGGGACGAGTCCGTTACGTTCGAGGCTGGCGAGCGCGCCGAAGTGGGCGTAGCCACGGGCGCTGCCGCCGCCGAGGGCGACGCCGAGGCGCGGCGCGGGCCGAGGGCGTGGGGCGGCCACGGCGCCTTCGGTCGTGGCGAGGGCGCGCGCGGGACGACTGTCTGAGAACACGCGGCATGGTACGTCCTGGGAGATGAGCTCCATGTAACTTAGCTCGCGTCCCGCCCCCGGCCCGGGCGTGGCATGCTGCTTGCCATGGCTGAGCCGCGCCTGACGGTGGCCGTGGTCACCTACCGCACCCCCGACCTCGCCCTCGACTGCCTGCGGTCCGTGGTGGCGGCGGCGCCGGCGGCACCCGTGCGGCTCGTCGACACCGACCCGTCGGCCGAGTTCGCCGCGCGCGTGGCGGCGGCTCAGCCGACCGTCGCGTACGTGCCGGCCGAGAACAGGTCGTACTCGCACGCGGTGAACGTCGGGTTGGCTGGCGCCGCCACCGAGTTCGTGGCCCTGATGAACGCGGACGTGCAGCTCGGGCCGGCCACCTTCACCGACCTGATTCAAGCGCTCGACCGCGACGACGGCGCCGGCGCCGCTGGGCCGCTCGCGCTGGGCAGCGACGGGCGGCCGCAAGACCTCGGCCCGTGGTACGCGCGCCACTACCGCGCGTTGCGGCGCCGGGCCGACGCCGCGCGGTCCTCCGGCGCGCCGGATGGGGGCGCGGCCGCGCCGGCCAGCGTCGACGTCCCGTGGCTCTCCGGCTGCCTCCACGTCGTCAGGTCCGCGGTCTGGCGGCAACTGGGCGGCTACGACGAGGCGTTCCGGTTCTGCAACGAGGACCTCGACTTCGGGCTGCGTCTCGGGCGCGCCGGCCTGAGGAGCAGCCTGGTCGACACCCGCGTCGTCCACCTGGGCGGCACGTCCACGCCGGCGCACCCGGCGTTCGCGGTGGAGGGGCGTCGCGGCGGCCTGATCATCGGCCGGCGCCACTACCCCGCTCCCCTGTTCGCGGCCCAGCGCGCGTTCGTGCTCCTCGAGGGGCTCGCGGGCGGGGTGCTGGCCGGCACGCCCGGGGCCAGGGCCGCCTACCGGGAGCTGCGGCGGCTGGCCACGTCCGGCGACCTCGACAGGAGTCCGTTCGGCGCGACGCTCGACGACAGGCCGCCGTGGTGACTACCGCGCAGACCGACATGTGGCAGCGGCTGACGACCGACCCCGTGTTCTTCTACTCGGCCGCGGCGGCGCTGCTCCTCGGCATCGTCTCCCTCGCGACCGGCCTGGCGCGCGGCGACGTCCTGGTACTGGCGAGGCCGAGGAGCGCGCTCAGCGTGCTGGCGGCCGTGGCCATCGCGTTCGCGGCGACGGTGGCGGCGGAGTGGGCGCTGGCCGGCGGCGCCGCCCCATGGGTGAGCGGGACGACCAGGGCGCTGGCGCGCGTGCCGCTCTACCTCGTGGCCCTGGCGTACGGGCCGGGCGTCGGCCTGGTGGCGGGCGCCCTCTTCGGCGCCGCCACGGCCGGCGGGGCGTTCCCGGGAGCGCGGGAGGCCCTGTTCACCTTCGAACTGGTCGTCCTCGGTTGGTTGGCCATCTACCCCTCGCCACGCCTGGCCCGCTGGGCGGGGCCGTTCGACGTCGCGCTGGCGCGCTGCCTGACATGGGGCACCGCGGGCGTCGCCTGGCTCAGCTACCAGGGCGGCGGCGTCACGGCCACCGCGGTCGTTGCCGCCAGCGGCCGTTGGCCCTGGGCTGCCCTCGTCTCGGCGGCCGCGCTCGTCCTGGCCGCGCCCCGTTGGTACGACGCGCTCTTCCCCCACTCCCGCGTCGCCCCGCGACCGGCGGGCGCGGGGGCGCCGCCGGTCAACGCGGTGCGGGCGCTGCGGGAGCCCGAACTGGCACCGGCCGAGTACGACCGGCCGCGCCACCCGCGGCGACCGCCGCTGGCCACGCCGCCGCTGCGCGATGACGACCCCAACGACTGACCGAGCGCTCGCCTCAGCCGCCGTCGACGAGCGGGAAGGAGACGCCGAACGCGTTGGCGCCACCCACGCCCCCCGGACCCCACTCGTGGGGCCCGCCCCACGCGGCGCCGCCCCACCGCTCGGCTATCGAACGGACCACGTAAAGCCCCAGCCCGGCCCCCTGCGAGGCGCCACGTCCCCTGCCGCGCGGGGTGAACAGCGCCGGCACCGCCACCGGGTCGAGCGGCGTCCCCGAACCTCTCACCTCGAGGCGACCGGCGGGCTCCGGTCCGCTGGCGGCCGCGCCCGGCTCCCGCCAGGCGGCCACCTCGATCCGGCCGCCCCAGCTGCCGTGGATGACGGCGTTCTCGACGAGGTTCAGGACCACCTGGAGCAGCTTGTCCTCGTCCACCCAGGCCATGAGCTCGTCCACCTTGACCACCAACTCCGCCCCGGAGCGCTCCACCGGTTCGCGAAGGAGCGACAGGGCCCGGCGCACGACGTCCGCGACGGGGACGCGCCGCTCGCGCGGCGGACGCGACTCGACCGTGAGGTCGTCGAGCAGGCGCGACAGGCGTTCCGCCTCGGCCCGCGCCAGGCGGACGAAGTGCGCGTCGTCACCGGCGCCCGCCGTGGCGGCCTCGCGCGGCTCGAGCGCCTCGATCGCCCCCCGGATGACGGTCACGGGCGTCCTCAGCTCGTGCGACAGCACCGCCAGGAGGTCGCGCGCCGCGGCGCGCTCCTCGCGAAGGGCGGTGATGTCCTCGAGGACCAGGCCGTCGCGCGTGACCGTGGCGCGGACCGTCCGAGAGCGGAGCGACAGCTCGCCCCCCTGGCCGCTGGCCCACATTGCCTCGAGCCGGTGATCGCGCAGGACGGCTATGGCGACCGCGCCCCGCGCCCGCGCGCGGTCGACGTCGAGAAGGCGGGCCGCCGCCGCGTTGAGGTCGGCCACCCGGTCGCCCGCCAGCAGCACCACCCCCTCGGCCAGCGCGTCCCACCACCCGCCGAGGTCGCCGCTCACGTCACGGCCCCGTCAGGTCACCCGCGCGGTAGCCGCGGCCCCGGACGGTGACGATCACGGTGTCGGCGAAGGCGGCACGGAGCTGCGCCACGTGCTGGTCGACGGTCCGTTCGGTGCCGACGAAGTCGGGTCCCCACACGCCGTCCAGCAGTTCGAGGCGCGAGTAGACCCTGCCCGGGTTGGCGGCCAGGAAGGCCAGCAGCTCGAACTCCCGTCGGGTCAGGTCCCGCGCCGCGCCGAACCACGACGCCGTCCCGGCGTCGAGATCGACGAGCAGCGGACCGAGCGCCACGCGCCGCGGCCCCTCGGTCCGGCGCAGCAGCGCCCGCACGCGGGCCACGAGTTCCGCGGACGAGAACGGCTTGGTGAGGTAATCGTCGGCTCCCGACTCGAGACCCTCTACCCGCTCGCCCTCCCTGGCGCGCGCCGTCAACATGAGCACGGGCAACCGCGCCGCGCTCCCGGCCCGCAAACGGCGGAGCAGGCTCAGGCCGCTCTCGTCCGGCAGCATCCAATCGAGCACCATCAGGGAGGCGCGCGGCGCCGCCCGCCAGGCGGCCAGCGCGGTCGAGGCCTCCTCGACGGCGAACCCGGCTCTCACGAGGTGATGGCGCACCACGTCGCACACCGCGTCGTCGTCCTCCACCACCAGGATGGTGGGCCCGCTCACCCGCGGTCCACCGGGCCCGCACCTGGACGCCGCAGTGGCCCCATGCCGTCATTGTAAGGTCCGGGCGCGCGCGGCGCGGCCGTGACCCCGCCATGACGCTGGCGCGCTACGCTCTTGGCATCATGAGCGAGACGGCACCGGCCCCCTTGGAACTCGACCTGCAGGCGATCAGCGGCGACCTCGTCCGGATGCTGAGCCTGGTGCGCGAGAGCTGCGAGTGGGCGCGGCGCTCGCTCATCGACGCCGACCAAGCGGCGGCCGCCCACTGCTCCGAGCTCGACGACGAGGTCGACGCGATCCAGGCGCGCCTCGAGGTTAGGATCCTGACGGTGATCGCGCGGCGCCAACCGGCGGCGCGCGACCTCAGGTTCCTCGGGGCGGCGCTGCAGGCGCTCGCCGACATCGAACGCGCCGGCGACTACGCCCAGCACGTGGCCGACGTGGGCAGGAGCCTGGCGCTCGAGCCGCCCCTCAAGAAGTACCTCGACATGCAGCGCATCTTCGAGGTCCTGGCGACGATGATCGACGCCACGAGCAAGGCGTTCGCCGAGGCGGACGCGGTCGCGGCGCGGCGCGCGCACGGCCTCGACGCCGAGATCGACGACCTCTACGATCAGATCCAGCGGGAGCTACTGACCTACATGCTCGCCGACCCGAAGAGCATCGGCCGGGCCACGCAGCTGCTGGCAGTGGCGCGCTACCTCGAGCGGCTGGGAGATCACCTCGAGAACGTCAACGAGCACATCATCTTCTGGCTCGAGGCCGTGCGGCTCTGAAGGCGCAGGCGGCAGCCACCTGCCGTGGCGTAAGCAGGCCGCCGCCGCGGTTGTGACCCGCCGCGACGGTTAGTAGCATCTGGGGATGAACGGAGGCCGCGATCCGCTAGGGCTCACGGCGCCACGCCGGGAGCGGGGCGACGAGCCCGCGGGCCTCGGCCCCGAGGCGCCGAGCCGCCGCAAGCTCAGGCGGCGGCTCCTCGGACGCGGCTTCCTCGCCGCCCTGGTCCTACTGCTCCTCCTCAACGTCGCCACCGCGGTCAGGGAACGCGGCCTCGCCCCGGTAGCCGCCCTCGGTGGCGGCCTCGCCGGCGGGATCGAGCGACTGCTCGAGGCCGCGCCGGGGGCGGGGCAGGTCAGGGTCTGGCGCGCCGGGCCGGCGCGGTGGCTTGCCAACCGCATCCTCGGCCCCGTTCGCGTCGGCCTGCAGGTGGGGCACCTGGACGCGGCGCTCCAGCCCGACGAGCTCGCCGCGCTCCGTTACAGCACGGGCGCGCACCACGCGGGCCTCGACGAGGTGACCGTCAACGCCGCCGTGGTCGAGGCGTTGGCGACCAGGCTGCGAGCGCGGGGCGCGGTCGTCGACGTGTTCGGCGCCACCGTGCCGGCCGGCTACCGGGCGGACCTGGTGTTAGCGGTGCACGCCGACTCGAACGTCGACCCGACTCGAAGCGGCTACAAGAGCGCCCACTTCTGGCCGGCCAGGAACCCGCGCGAACCGCTCCTGAAGCTCGCCGTCGACCGCGCAGTGTTCGGGTCGACCGCCCTGGCCGACGACGACGCCAACGTCTCCGCCAACATGTTCGAGTACTACGCCTTCAACCACGCTCGCTTCGAGCACGCCGTGGCGCGGCGGACGCCCGCCCTACTCGTCGAGCTCGGCTACCTCTCGAACCCGCGCGACAGGGGCGCCCTGCTCCGCCCGGACGGACTCGCGGCGGCGCTCGAGGCGGGCCTCGTCGCCTACCTCCGGGTCACCGGCCGGGTGCCCGACGCCTGGTGACCCGTGGTAACCTGCCGCCGACGATGCACCGCCGTTCGCACCTCGCGCCGCGCCGCGCCGCGCCCCTCCTCGCCGTCCTGGTCGGCGCAGCGTTCCTGGCGAGCTGCAGACCGCCCGAGGGCAAGGCGACGCGGGCGGCCGACGCTCCGGTCGTGGTGGTCCGGCTGGACGGCCCCGCCCGCGTGGGGGTCGTGCCGCTGGTCGTCGAGGTGACGGCCGCCGGCGCGCCCGTGACGGGCGCGGTCGTGAAGGTGACGGGCGACATGACGCACGCAGGCATGCAGCCGGTCACGGCCGCGGCCGTCGAGACCGGCGATGGCGGTTACCGCGCCGCCGGGTTCGCCTTCACGATGGCCGGTGATTGGGTCGTGACGGCCGACGTCACGACGCCGGCCGGTACCCGCGTCAGCGGCGAGCTCCTCACGACCGTCGCGCCCAAGTGACCGTCCCGCGCGCCACCGGCGCGGTCGAACTGCCGCGCGCCACCGGACCGTTCGTGGATCAGCCCGCCGGCTTCGACCTGTTCCGCCTCCCCGGACTCAGGCGGCTGGCGCGCTTCAAGTACGGCCGCCTCGTGCTGCAGCTGCCGCTCCTGGCCCTCGTCCTCATGGTGGTGGTCGACGGGCTCACGGGGAGGCAGCTCGCCCCGCGCAACGTGGCCACCACCGTCACCTGGCTCCACTACCGCGGCCTCGTGGTCCTGGCCCTCGCGCTCTTCGGCAACGCGTTCTGCGCGGCGTGCCCCCTCATGCTCACGCGCGGCGCGGCGCGGCGCCTCAAGCGCCTGCTTCCCGCCACGTTCACCTTCCCGCGCCGGCTCCGCAACAAGTGGTTGGTCCTCGCCATCACCGCCGCCTACTTCATCACCTACGAGGTGTTCGACCTCTGGGCCAGCCCCTGGCTGACGGCCTGGTTGGTCATCGGCTACTTCGGCGCCGCTCTGGTCGTCGACACCCTGTTCCCGGCCGGCACGTTCTGCCGGTACGTGTGCCCGCTCGGCAACTTCAACTTCGCGCTCTCCACCGTCTCGCCTAGCCAGGTCGTGGCGGTCGACCCGGACGTGTGCCGCGCCTGCGTCCACAAGCCGTGCCTCCACGGCCGCGAGACCTACGCCGAGACGCCTGCGCGCGCCCCCACGCGCGCCGCCTTCATCCCGCTCGCGGAGATCACCAACCCCAACGGCACCGGTTACTTCCCCGGCTGCGAGAGCGACCTGTTCGTCCCGACGATCACGAGCAACATGGACTGCACCTACTGCTTCAACTGCGTGCGCGCCTGCCCGTACGACAACGTCGCCCTCAGCGTGCGGACGCCGGGGCGCGAGCTGAGCCGGGCCCCTTGGGCCAGGCGCTTCGGCCTGCCGGCGCTCGCGCTAGGTGTGCTGCTCACCTTCTGGGGCGTCGTGAACGCGCTCGCCATGATCACGCCCTTCTACGCGTTCGGCGCTCGCCTGGCCGCCTTCCTCGGCACGCGCGACGAGGCGGTGCTGCTGGCCGTCGTCTACCTGCTCGTCACGGCGCTCGGCGTCCTACTGACGGTGGGCGCCGCCATGTTGGCGGACAGGCTCGGTGGCAGGCGCACGGGCCCGGTCGCGGCCTCCACGCGCTGGGGGTACGTCACGGTGGCGCTCGGCTTCGGCTTCTGGGGCGCTCACTACCTGTTCCACTTCCTGACGGGGGCTCTCAGCATCGTGCCCGTCTTCCAGCACTTCTTCGAGTATCGCGGCCTGCTCGTCGACCCCAACTGGCGCCTGGCGCAGATGGTGCCCTCGCGGTGGCTCTTCCCCATCCAGGCGCTCGTCGCGGCCGTCTACACCGCCATAGCGCTGGCGACCGCCGTGCGCATCGCCCGCCGCGACTTCGCGGGCCGCGCCTGGGTGTTGGCGATGTGGCCGATGCTCCTCTACGTGCTCGCGTTCACGGCCTCGCAGCTCGTGATCCTGGCTCAACCCATGGAGATGCGCGGGACCATCCTGGGGCCGCTGCCGTGAGGCGCGGCCGCCGCGTGCTCGGCGCCGCGCTCTTGGCCGCGCTGGCGCTGTGGGCCGCCGTCGCTGCGGGCGCCGGCCGGCAGGGCCGTGCGGACGCCGACCCGGAACGGCCGAGCGCCGCGCACTCCGCGCCGCCGCCCGCCCCTGCCGCCGGGGCCGAGACGTCGCAGTCCGTCGGGGCGCCCGCGACGGCACCCCTGCCGGCTGCGGACGCCGCGGCAGAGTCGGCGACCCCCGCGGCTGCGCGGGGCGGGGACGACGCCCGAGGCGACGCGCCGTCCCTGCCCACCTGCGAGATCGCCGACCTGCCGACGCGCGCCACCGAACCGGACGGCTTCGCCCACGCCGTCCTCGACACCGCATACGCCCTCCCCGCCGATTACGTCCCCGCCGACCTGGTGGAGTTGCACGCCGCTCTCGGCGACGTGTCGCGCTACGCCGCGGCCGAGGGACAGCGGCTGAGGCGCGCGGCGGCCGCCGACCTGCACGCCCTGTTCGTGGCGGCCGAGGCCGCCGGCGTCCGCCTCGAGGTGGCGTCCGCCTACCGGTCGTACGAGTACCAACGCCGCACGTTCGACCGCTGGGTCGAAGAGGACGGCTACGAGCACGCCGTCCGCACGAGCGCCCGCGCCGGGCATTCGGAGCACCAGCTCGGCACCGTCGTCGACCTCAAGAGCCGCGGCGGCCCGGCGGCATGGGACCTGGACGACTGGGCCGCGACGCCCGAGGGGGCCTGGCTGGCCGAGAACGCCTGGCGTTTCGGGTTCGTCATGAGTTACCCGCGCGGCAAGGAGGCGGTTACGTGTTACCTCTACGAGCCGTGGCACTACCGCTACCTCGGTCGCGAGCTGGCGGCGCGCGTCCGGGCGTCCGGGCTCGCCCCGCGCGAGTACCTGTGGGCCCTCGCGGGCGGTGCGCATGACGAGTGACCTTGCCCCGTCGCGCGGCGCGCCGAGCGACGCGACGCCCACGACCTGCGGCCGGGCGTGGCGGCTGCTCCCCCTCGTCGCCTGCCTCGCGCTCGCGCCCCTCCCCGCGACCGCACTCGCGCACGCGACCCTCGTCATCGGCACCCTCGAGGTGTCGCCCGACCCGCCCGTGCCGGGCGCCGCCCTCGCCGTCACGGTGCGGCTCGAGGACACGCTACTCACCCCCGTCGAGAAGGCGTTCGTGCGCGTGGAGCTGCGCGCCGGCGACACCGACGGGCCCGCGGCCCCGGAGAGCGCCGTGGGAAGCCAGGCCGGCGACTTCCTGGCGGTGCCCCCGGCGGCCGCCTCCGAGCGTTTCACGGAGACGGGGGTGAAGGGCACCTACACGGGCAGCCTGACGGCACCGGAGGCCGGCAGCTACACGCTGAGCGTGCGGGACACGACGTTCCTGAACGAGGAGGCCATCGCCAACGTGACGCTCACCGTGGGCGGGGCCGCCAACGGCGCCGTCGCGTTCGTGCTGCCGCCCACGCCCACTCAACCCAAGTCGCTGTCGACGTGGCTCCTCTGGCTCATCGGGGTCCCGCTGCTGGCGGGGCTCGTGACGACGGTGCTGGTGTTGCGGCGTCCGGCCCGGTCGGCCGAAGCCGATGAGGGTGGTGCGAGCGGCGTGGGTGGCGAGGGCGGCGCGGGGCCGGGCGCCGGGACCGACGGTCCCGAGCGGGGCGCGCCTTGACGCCGCTCGAGCAGACCTGGGGCACTCTCTTCAACGTGGCGACCGTCCTAGTCGGGTCGGCGGTCGGCCTGGCGCTGCGCGGGAAGCTGCCGCCCCGCGTGACGGAGGCCGTCATGCAGGGCATCGGCCTCGTCACCCTCTACATCGGCATCGCGAACGCCTTCGACCTCGGGCGGGTCGGCGACCCGCCGGGCGTGATAGTGGGGTTGATGGCGCTGGCGGTCGGCGCCGCGCTGGGGGAGTGGTGGCGGATCGAGACGGGGCTCGAGCGCCTGGGCGACCTCCTGAAGAAGCGCCTGCGCGGGCGCGGCCGCTTCACGGAAGGGTTCGTGGCCGCCTCGCTCCTGTTCTGCGTGGGGCCGCTCGCACTGCTCGGCAGCATCCAGAACGGCCTCAGCGGCGACGCGGGTTTCCTCCTGCTGAAGTCGGCGCTCGACGGCTTCTCGGCCCTCGCGCTCGCGGCCAGCCTCGGGTTCGGCGTCGCCGCCTCGGCCGCGGTCGTGCTCGTCTACCAGGGGGGGCTGTCGCTCGCCGCCGGGGTCTTCGCGAACCTCGTCCCCGACCCCGCCGGCGACCCCCGCGTCCTGCTGGTGAACGGCGTGGGTGGGCTGATCATCATCGCGCTCGGGCTCGGGCTCCTGGAGGTGAAGCGCCTCAAGGTCGCCGCCATGCTGCCCGCCCTGCCGCTGGCGGTGCTGTTCTACTGGCTGGCCCGGCTCTTCTAGGCCCACCGCGACAGGCCGGCGGCGGCCGGCCGGCCGGCCAGCAGCGGCGGCGCCGAGCCGGCCGGCCGCGGTCGTGCTACCATCCCGGCGTGACGCCACCCGACGCGCGCCTGGAACACCTGCAACGCCTCGCTCGGCTGCAGCTCGACGAGGCCGAGGCCGAGGCGGTCGCGGCCGACGTCGAGCTCCTGCTCGGTTACCTGACGCGCCTGCAGCAAGTGGACGTGACGGGCGAGCCTGAATGGACGCCGCCGGTGGCCCCGAAGGCCTTCGCGCGCCCCGACGCGGTCGAACCGTCCATGGCGCGAGCCGAGGCGCTGGCGTTGGCGCCGGCCCGGCAGGACGGCTACTTCAGGGTCCCGCGGGTCCTCGACGACGCCTGAACCCCACTAGCCGAGCCGGGCCGTGCCCAGGTACGGCCTAAGCGCCTCCGGCACCGCGACGCCGCCCTCCTCGTCCTGGTAGGTCTCGACCAGCGCGGCGATGGTGCGCGGGAACGCCAGCGCGCTGCCGTTCAGCGTGTGCACCGCCTCCGTCTTGCCCTTGCCGGCCGCGCCGCCGGCACGGCAGCGGGTCTTCAGGCGGTTCGCCTGGAACGCCTCCATGTTGCTGACGCTCGACACCTCCAGCCACCGCTCCTGGCCCGGGCTCCACACCTCGAGGTCGTACTTCTTGGCCTGCGTGAAACCGAGGTCGCCCGTGCACATGAGCAGTCGCCGGTACGGCAAGCCGAGCGCCTCCAGCATCCCCTCCGACAGCGCGGTCATGTCCTCCAGGGCCGCGTACGACGTCCCGCCCGCCACGAACTGCACCATCTCGACCTTGTCGAACTGGTGGACGCGGTTGAGGCCGCGCACGTCCTTGCCGTGGCTGCCCGCCTCCCGCCGGAAGCAGGGCGTGAACGCCGCGTACCTGATGGGGAGATCCTCGCTCGCGAGGATCTCGCCGCGGTGGAGGTTCGTGACAGGCACTTCCGAGGTGGGGATCAGGAAGAAGCCGTCCGTCACCTCGTACATCTGACCTTCCTTGTCGGGCAGCTGGCCGGTGGCGGTGGCCGAGGCCGCGTTCACCATCAGGGGCGGGGCGACCTCGACGTAGCCGGCGGCCGCCAGGCGGTCGAGGAAGAAGTCGCGCAGGGCGCGCACCAGCCGGGCGCCCTCCCCCCTGAACACCGGGAAGCCCGCCCCGGTGAGCCTGATGCCGGCCTCGAAGTCGACCCAGCCGCGGTCCGCGAGGAGGTCCCAGTGGGGCACGGGCGTGAACGCGAACTCCCGCCGGCTGCCCCACTCCTTGACCACCACGTTGTCGTGCTCGCTCGCCCCGTACGGCACGCTCGCGTGCGGGACGTTGGGGATCTCGAGCATCAGCTCGTCGAGTTCGGCCTGCAGCGACCGCTCGCGGTCCTCCAGCCTCTTGACGCGCTCCGACAGCGCGCTCATCTCGGCCATGAGCTCGGGCGCGCCTCGGCCCTCGCGCTTGAGTTGCCCCACCAGTCGCGCGTTCGCGTTGCGCTGCGCCTGTCCCGCCTCCAGCTCGCTCCGCAGGAGCCGCGCCTCCTCGTCGACGAGGAGCAGGCGGTCGAGCTTGGCGAGGGCACCCCGCAGTTGCTTGGCCTCGATGGCCCGCCTAACGGCGGATGAGTTCTCGCGGATGAAGCGCAGGTCGAGCATGAGGGCCATTCTAACGACGCGGCGCTCCACCCTGCCCCGCGGCGGGGGCGCGGGTGAGCGGAACCTCGCAGCCGCCGCCGGGGGGCGCGGGTATATTCGGGTCACGACGCGCTCGGCGCGCGGGTCGTAGGTGAGCGGTGTTCAAGAGGATCTTCGCAAGCGGCACCAGCACGGCCGCGCTCGACGCCTTGACCGTCGGCGAGGCGCTGCTCCGCGCCCGCACGGCCAAGGAGATCGGGCACGAGGCCCTGGCGGCCCTCTGCGCAGGCCTCGCCGGCGACGTGCGCGCCTACCTCGTCACCGGCTCGGCCGAGGACGGCTACCGCTTCGAGGCGCAGCACGGTTACGGAGACGCCCTCTTACAGCTCCCCGCCGTCAACGGTCCGTGGCGCAGCCCCGGGCCCCGCGTGGTGCCCAACCCGCTCGCCGAGCTGTTCACGAGCAACGAACCGGAGCTGCGGTCGGAGTACGGCGCCCTCGGCCTCCGCGAGGCCGCCACGGCGCTGGTGGTGCCGGTGGCCGGTCGCTACGAGCGCTACGGCGCCCTCACCGTCACGCGCCACGGCGCGCCCGCCTTCGGCGACGACGACGTCAAGCTCGCCGGCCGCTGGGCGGCCGTGCTGGGGGAGGCCCTCGGGCGGGCGAGCGAACTCCGCTTGGCGAAGCTCAGCCTCGTGCAGTTCACGCGAGCCTTCGTGCAGGCGTTCGAATCGCCCCACTTCGCGCAGCTCGGGCACGCCGAGCGCGTCACCGCCTACGCCCTGGCCATCGGCCGGGCGCAGGGCATGTCACGCGCCCAGCTCGCCGACCTCTACTTCGCCGCCATGCTCCACGACATCGGCAAGCTCGGCAACGGCCTCGACCCGAGCATCGAGGACCTGGAGCACCCGCAGCGCGGCGCCAACATGGTGGCCGTCTCCGACCTGCTGCTCACGGCCGCCGAGGGCATCAGGCACCACCACGAGGCGTGGGACGGCTCCGGCTTCCCGGACGGCCTCCGCAAGGAGGGGATCCCGGTGGCGGCGCGCATCGTCGCCGTCGCCGACACGTTCGACCTACTGAGCAGCGAACGCGGACGGGCGCTGCCCCTGCGCGACGTGGAGAAGGCGCTCGACGCCCAGGCAGGCAAGACCCTCGACCCCGCCACCGTGGCGCTGCTCCTGCACGTGCTCCGCCAGGGTCGCAGCACGCAAGAGCTCGCCAACCTGAGCGACGACGACCTACCGTTCTGAGCGGCCACGGTGTCGGGCGCTCCCGGGAGCGGTGGTAGATTGACGCCATGTCGGTCGAGGTGATGAGCTACCGTCTCACGTACCGCGGCAAGCCCGCCGGGACGCAGGTGCTGAAGAGCGAGCTGCGCGGGCGCCACGCCCGGTTGGAGGGGCGGTCCCAGTTCCAGGGGCCGCTCGGCACCTCCACCGTGGTGCAGAAGAGCCGGAGTCACGCGCAGCGCTACTTCTCGCTCCGCTACCTGGAGGAGACTCAGGAGCGCAACGAGAGCCGAAGCCTCGACGTGACGTTCGACGCCGCCACCGGGCTGGTGACCGCCGTGAAGGGCCCGAAGGATCAGGCCGCCATCCCGTACCTAGTCCCCTTCCGCGACCCCCTCGGGCTGCTCTACGAGCTCCGCGCGCTCGACGCCCCGGCGCAACCCGCCACCGTCCCGATGCTCGGCAAGGACGTGCGCGTGCAGTTCGCGGGCGTGGTCGACCTCGAGACGGCGCTCGGTCAACGTCGGGCGCGCGCCTACCTGCTTCACCCGGGCCAGAGCGTCGTCTACGTCGACGTGGCCGAGCCCCACCACATCCTCAAGCTGACGCAGCGCCTGGCCGAAGGGCACCTGGACGCGCTGCTCGTGAAGGTCGGCAGCGAGCCGTCCCTCGAGCCGTTCGGGGAGGCGCCGCCGCCACGCCGCAGCAAGGGCGGCCGCGACAAGGCAGAGCGCGACAAGGGCGACCAACCCCAGAAGCGGCGACCCCGTCGGCGGCGGCGCCGCTGATCGCCATCACCGCCGCACCGTGACGCAGGCAGCGGAGGACGACGCGCTCGCGTGGCTCTACTCGCGCTCGCGTGCCGGCGGGGAGCGCACGAGCGCGCGCGCCGCGGCGCTCCTCGCCGCACTCGGCCTCGCGCCGCCGCCCCTGACCGCCGTCGTGGTGGGAACGAACGGCAAGGGCACGGTCACGGCCATGATGGCCGCCGGGCTGAGCGCCGCCGGGCGGGTCAC
Source organism: Trueperaceae bacterium (assembly GCA_019454765.1). Lineage (NCBI taxonomy): Bacteria > Thermotogati > Deinococcota > Deinococci > Trueperales > Trueperaceae > Trueperaceae bacterium. The sequence goes on from JACFNR010000001.1 coordinate 123,665, forward strand.
GGGCCGCTTCCTCTCCCCTCACGTGGAGGCGTTCGAGGAGCGCGTCGCGGTCGCCGGGAACCCGACCACCCGAGGGCGCGTGGCGGAGTTCGTGCGAGCGGCGCGGGACCTGGACGCCGCGTGGCCCCACGGCGAGGCCACGCGCCCTGCCTTCTTCGAATGGGTGTTGGCGTTCGCGCTCGACGAGTTCAACCGGCTCGGGGCGGACGCCGCCGTGCTGGAAGCGGGCGTGGGTGGCCACCACGACGCCACGCGCGCGGTGGCGCCCCTGGCTCTGGCGGTCCTCACCAACGTCGACCTTGACCACGTCGAGACGCTCGGCGGCAGCCTGGAGGCCATCGCGCGAGACAAGGCGCTGGCCTTCCGGCCCGGCGTACCCGCCGTCTGCGGCGCGACCCAGCCCGGGGTGCTGGCCGTCGTCGGCTCGGTCGCCGCCGAGCTCGGCGCGCCCCTCCACGTCGACCCGTTCGCCGCCGGCGGAGGTGGCGAGGCCGCGCTGTTCACCCTCCCGCGCGCCGTGGAGCGCGCGCTGGGCGAGCCCGGCACGGCGGGCGGGCTCCGCCGCGCCAACCGCCGGGCCAACTCGCGGCTCGCGGCCGCCGCGCTGCGCCTGCTGGGCGTCGACGAGGCGGGCGTGGCGGCGGGCCTCACCGCACCGGCGCTGCCGGCGCGACTCGAGCGGTTCCTGCTGCCGCCGGCCGCGGTCGGCTCGCGACCCGTGCTGGTCGTCCTGGACGGCGCGCACGACCCGGCCGCCGCCGACCGCCTCGCCGGCGAGGTCGAGCCCGGCTACGTGCTGCTCTTCGGGGCGCTGGCGCGCAAACAGGGGCGGGAGGTCCTCGAACGCCTGGCGCCGCGCGCCGCCGGCGTGGTCGTGACCGACGCCGCCACCGGCGAGCCGGCGGCGCACGCCCGCGCCGGCGACGTGTACCTGCCAGACACCGCCGCCGCCCTCGCCGCCGCGCTGGCGCTGGCGGAGGCGACACCGACCGACCAGCCGACTGTGGTGGTGGCCGGCTCGCTCTACCTGGCCGGCCTCGTGCGCCCCCTGTTGCGGGCGGCCGGGACCAGGCTGATGGACCCGTGGGAAGGTCCGGCGCCGCGCCCCGCGGCGGGGCTCAGCGCCCGAAGCCGCCGCGCGACTTATGGAGGTTGACGGTCTCCTCGAGCTCGTCGATGCCGATGCCGCCCTGCCGCTGCGTGACCATCAGACGGAACTCGTGGGGGCTGGTTGCCATGAAGGTGGCGTCCTCCATCGTGATGCGCCCGGCGAGGTAGAGCTCGACGAGGTGCTGGTCGAAGGTCTGCATGCCGCGCAGGTTGTCCTGCATGAGCGCCTCCTTGATGAGGGGCGTCTTCTCCTCGTCCTTGATGTAGTCGCGGATGAGGGGCGTGTTCACGAGGACCTCGAGCGCCAGCACGCGGCCGGCCCCGTCCGAGCTGGGCAGTAGGCGCTGGCTCAGGATGCCGAGCAGCGACTCGGCGAGCAGGATGCGGATCTGGTCGCGCTCGTGGGGCGGGAAGAAGTCGATGATGCGGTTGACGGTGCGGATCGTGTCGAGCGTGTGCAGCGTGCTGAACACCAGGTGGCCCGTCTGCGCCGCCGAGATGGCCGCCTCCACCGTCTCCTTGTCGCGCATCTCGCCCACCATGATCACGTCGGGGTCCTGGCGCATGGCGAACTTGAGAGCGCCCACGAAGTCGGCCGTGTCGAGGCCGATCTCGCGCTGGATAACGAGGCTCTTCTGGTTGCGGTGCAGGATCTCGATGGGGTCTTCCACCGTGATGATGTTGCGGGCGAAGCGCCGGTTGATGAAGTCGATCATGGCCGCCAGCGTCGTCGTCTTGCCCGAGCCCGTCGGGCCCGTGACCAGCACAAGGCCGCGAGGTTGGCTCGACAGGTCCGTGACGACGTTGCCGGGCAGCCCAAGCGACTCGAAGCTCGGGATGGCGTCGCGGATCACGCGCATGACCACGCCGACGGAGCCGCGTTGCCGCAGCACGTTGCAGCGGAAGCGGGCGATGTTCGGGATGGTGAAGGCGAAGTCGACCTCGTGGCGATGGCGGAAGAGCTCGCGCTGCGACTCGCTCATCATGGCGAGGGCGATCTGTTCCGTCTGCTCGGGCGTGAGTGTGGGCACGCCCTCGAACGGGTACAGCTCGCCGTCGATCCGCATGTGTGGCGGCGCCCCCGCCTGCAGGTGGATGTCGGACGCGCCCTTCTGCACGATGCTGCGCAGCACGTCGGCGATGCGGATGCCGCGGCTACCGTTGGCGTCGCTCATGGCTCGTCGCCGCTCACGGCGCGCCTGACCCAGGTTCGCTTCATGCGGTCAGTCTAGTGGGCGCCCGCGGCGGACCGGTGTGACATTCCGCGCGGCCCCGGCGTCAGAGGATCTTGGAGAGGAAGGAGCGCGTGCGCGCCTCGCGCGGGTTGCTGAAGAAGTGCTCGGGCGTCCCGACCTCGACCACCTGGCCTGCGTCCATGAAGACGACCCTGTCGCCGACCTCGCGGGCGAAGCCCATCTCGTGCGTCACGACGACCATCGTCATGCCCTCGTTGGCAAGGTTCTCCATCACCTGCAACACCTCGCCGATGACCTCCGGGTCGAGCGCGCTGGTGGGCTCGTCGAACAGCATCACCTTCGGTTCCATGGTGAGGGAGCGAGCGATGGCCACGCGCTGCTGCTGGCCGCCCGACAGCTGGCCGGGGTACTTGGCGGCCTGCTCGGGGATGCCGACCTTCTCGAGGAAGTAGCGCGCGCGCTCCTCCGCCTTCGCCTTCTTCCACTTGCGGACCCTCGTCGGGGCGAGCGTGATGTTATCGAGCACGGTGAGGTGCGGGAAGAGGTTGAACGACTGGAAGACCATCCCCGTCTCGCGCCTGATCTGGTCGATGGCGCGCACGTCGTCGGTCAGCTCGACGCCGTCGACGACTATCCGCCCCTGTTGGTGCTCCTCGAGGCGGTTGATGCAGCGGATCAACGTCGACTTGCCTGAGCCCGACGGGCCGATGATGACCACGACCTCGCCCCGGTTCACGGACGCCGAGATGTCCTTGAGCACGTGGAACTCGCCGTACCACTTGTTGAGACCCTCGATCTCGATGATCTTGTCGCCGCCGGCCGGCGCGTCGGCGCGCACCGGGGTCGGGCCCTTCGCGGGATCGGTCACACGGAACCTCCTTGGTATCGAGCCGGGACGGTCACGGCGCTCACCTCTCCCCCACGCCCAGCCGCCGCTCCAGCTGCCTGGAGGCGACGGACATCCGGAACGCGAAGAAGAAGTAGATGGCGGCCACGAACAGGAACACCTCCAGCTTCACACCACCCGTCACCAGTAGCGCCTCGGGTTGTGCGGTCACCACGTCGCCGACCTTGAAGAAGTCCATCAGGCCGACGATGAAGACGAGCGAGGTGTCCTTGAACAGGCCGATGGCCTGCCCGACGATGGCGGGGATGACGGCGCGCAGCGCCTGCGGCAGGACGATCAGCAGGGTGGTCTGCCAGCCGGACAGGCCGAGGGCGCGAGCCGCCTCCGTCTGGCCGCGCGGCACCGCTTGCAGCCCGCCGCGCACGTTCTCGGCCATGTAGGCGGCGGAGAAGAGCGTGATGGCGACGTACGCCCGCATGATGGCGGGAAGCGAGTTGGCGTCGACGTTCAGGAGGAGCGGCAGCAGGAGCGAGGCGATGAACAGCCACATGATCAGCGGCGCCCCGCGGATCACCTCGATGAACGTGATGCAGATGTACTTGATGGCGGGGAGCTTGCTGTTGCGCCCGAGTGCCAGCGCGATGCCGAGCGGGAAGCTCGGGACGATGCCGGTGAACAGGATGAGCGTGAGCAGGAAGCCGCCCCAGTCGCGCACGGGGACCTTGGCTAGCGGCCCCGCCGCCGTGAAGCCAGACAACACGAGGTAGCCGAGCACGAGCCACGCCCCCCACGCCCACGGCAGCTGCCTGACGGACGCGCGGGGCCAGCGCGCGCCGACGAGGTAGCCGACGGCGCCGAGCACGACGACCATGGGCCACAGGTAGCGCACGCTGGGCCAGAAGACGACGGCCAGGACGGTGACGACGAGGCAGAAGCCCCACAGGGCGGCGAAGGCGCCCCCGACGATGGACCTGAGCCCGCCGGCGCCGGCCATCACGCCCATGAGTCCGAGCATGACGGCGAGGCCGGCGAGGGGTCGCCAGAGCAGCTCGACGGGGTAGCGGTAGACCCCGAACAGCTTCATGTTCTTCCACACGAGGCCCCACGACGCCTCGACGAAGACGAAGGTGAGGAGGTTGTAGACGGCCCAGCCTAGCGCCACGGCCGCCACCACGGTGAGCACCGAGTTGAAGGGTCCGGCGAACAGGTTGTGCCGCAGCCAGTGGCGGACGCCGCTCGACTTGGCGGGGGCGGGGCGGGCCGGGATCAGCTCGTGCACGTCACCGCTCCACCAACGCCAGGCGCGCGTTCACCTGGTTGAGGACGACCGAGAACGCCAGGCTGATGGCCAGGTAGCCCCCGACGAGGAGCAGCGCGATGGGGATGGCCGCTCCCGTCTGGTTCTGGATGACGCTCGCGATGACGAAGAACTCCGCGTAGCCCGCCAGGGAGGCGAGCGAGGAGTTCTTGGTCAGGTTGAGGTACTGGCTGATCATCGGGGGGAGGACGATGCGCATGGCCTGCGGGAAGACGACGAGCGTGAAAGTCTGGTAGCCCGACAGGCCGATCGCCTGCGCGGCCTCGCGTTGCCCCTTGGGCACCGCGAGGATGCCTCCGCGCACGATCTCGGCGATGAACGAGGAGGTGTAGACGACGAGCGCCAGGAGCAGGGCGAGGTAGTTCACGGTCAGCCTCATGCCGCCCTCGTAGTTCGCCACGGGGATGAAGGCGCGGCTCCACACGAGGGCGCCGACTGGCAGGATGGTCGTCTCGGCGGTCAGGCTACTCTCCTTCTGGGTCGCCGCGGTGCTGGCCTGGCCGAACGCTGAGAAGCGGCCGCTGGGCTTGGGCGCGGCGGTCGCGGCCGCCTCCTCGGCCCCGGCGTCGACGGCGGCCTTGAAGAGCGGCGTGCGCACCTGACCGTCGCGGTCCGACACGAGGGTGCGCCGGAAGTCCGTCAGGGTCATCACGACCTCCACCCCGCCGTAGCCGCGGCCCGTCGCGGGGTCGATCTCCTCGCCGGCATCGAGCCTGTCGTTGCCGTTGCGGTCCGCGTACACGGAACCGATCGAGGGGAAGTCGCGGAAGGCGAGCTTGAGGCCCCGCTCCGCCGCGGCCGCCGGGTCGGCGAAGTCGACCGTCACCGCGGCCGCCTCGCGCTTGCCGATGAGCGGGAAGCGGACGGTGCCGCTGACCACCTCGCGGCTCTCGACGAGGTTCTGGCTCGTGGTGGTGAGCGTGGCGTGAGGCAGCTCGACCCGCACGGGCACGAACGCGGCGGGGCGCGCCTGTCCGTCCGTCACGAACGAGGTGGTGCCGCGGCCCCGATCCGCCTCGAAGGTCACCCGCAGGTCAGGGGGCACGCTCGGGTTCAGGTAGGTGGTCGCGAGACCGACGCCGGCAACCGCCACGAACGCCACGAGCGGGTAGGGCCACACGCGGCCGACCACGTCGAGGCGCCTGAGCTGGGCGCGGCGCCACAGCAGCGCGGCGACCGCGAGCACCAAGGCGGCCGCCAGCCACGGGAACCAGGCCGAGAAGCGGTACGTGGGGTAGAGGAACGGGAAGCCGAGGCCGACGTTCGACATGAGTAGGCCGCCCGGCAGGGCCACCGGGTCGGAGATGCGCGGCGGGAACGGTAGCAAGATAGCGGAGTACCAGAAGACGATCTGGACTGCCAGGGGGATGTTCCTGAGCACCTCGATGTAGACGCTCGCGATGGTGCGCACGAGCCAGTTGGCAGATAGGCGCATGACGCCGAACAGCACCCCGAGGACGGTGGCGAGGGCGACGCCCACGAGGGCCACCTTGAGGGTGTTGAGGAAGCCGATGAGGAGGGCGCGAGCGTAGCTGTCGGTGCCCTCGTATGGGATGGGGCGCTCGGCGATGGGGAGGTGGGCGGGTCTGGGCAGGAAGGAGAAGTCGGCGGGGAGGTTGGCGGCGGCGAGCGCCGTCACCACGTTGTTCACCAGAACGCCTATGCCCGCCACGATGGCGAACACGAAGGCGATCTGCGCGATGATGCCGATGACCTTGACGTTGCGCCAGAACGGCACCACGTTGTCGCCGGACTTGCCCCGAAGTTGTGCGTCTACCACGTGGCCTCGTCTATCGATCCGGTCTCGTCGGGAGGGACCGCGCACCCACCGTGGCGGCCGCCAGCGGGGGTCTGCGGACCCGCGACGCCGGCCGGAGCCTGGTTGACTCCGGGATCCGGCGCCGCGGGTTGACGTCAGTCAGCCTTCACTCGTGGCGAACGTCAGTTGAAGGGGAAGCCGTAGATGAGGCCGCCCTCGTAGTACTGGGCGTTGAGGCCGCGCTCGAGCCCGAAGACAGAGCCGGCGCCCAGGTTGCGTTCGAAGATCTCGCCGTAGTTGCCTACCGCCTTGATGGCCTGGTAGAAGGCGTCGGCGCGGAGGCCGAAGGCCTGGACGTACGACTCGGAGCCGGGGGCGCCGAGGAGGCGCTTGACCTGCGGGTCCTGCGCGTTGACGAGCATGTCGTCGACGTTGGCCTGCGTGACGCCGTACTCCTCGGCGTTGAAGAGGGCGAACACGGTCCAGGTGACGACGTCGAACCACTGGTCGTCGCCGTGCAGCACGGCCGGCCCCAGGGGCTCCTTCGAGATCACGATTGGCAGGATCTTGTGGTCATCCGGCTGACGCAGCTGCAGCTGGTAGGAGAGGAGGCCCGAGGTGTCGGTCGTCCAACCGTCGCACTGACCGTCGTCGTACGCCTTGATGAGCACGGGCGCGGTCTCGAAGATGACGGGCGTGAACGAGATGCCGAGGCCCGACAGGGTGGTCTGGAGGTTGGTCTCGGTGGTCGTGCCGGACTGCACGCATACCGCGCGGCCCTCGAAGTCGGCGAGGGAGTTGATGCCCGAGTCCTTGCGAACCATGAAGCCCTGGCCGTCGTAGTACGTCGTGGGACCGAAGTTGGCGCCCCAGTCGGTCTCGCGGAGGCTCGTGCGGGTGGTGTTGCGCAGCAGCACGTCGATCTCGCCGGACTGGAGGGCGGTGGGCCGCTCGCCGGCCGTGAGGGGCCGGTAGACGACCTTGGAGGCGTCGCCGAAGACGGCGGCGGCGATGGCCTTGCAGAAGTCGATGTCGAAGCCCTGGTAGTTGCCGTCGGCGTCGACGAAACCGAAGCCGGTCAGGGTGGCGTTGACGCCGCAGCGAAGCTCGCCGCGGTCCTTGATGGCCTGGAGTCGCCCCTGGGCGAACACCGAGGAGGCGCCGACGAGCAGCGCCAACGACAAGAGGATCCGGATGGTTCGAGACATTAATCCACCTTCCTACGAGCGTGCGAGGACTGATTTTCGACTCCCCTTCGAGGGAGGTTGAAAGGGGTCATCAGGACTTTATCCGGAAGGCGCTGGTCGTGTCAAAGCGAGGCACGTCGTGCAGCACGGCGGCGGCGCGCACGGCGCGGTTGCGGTCCGGCGTGACCCTCCCGCTCGAACGCGAACGGGAGCACCCGCTGGGTGCTCCCGCCACGTACTCGCTCGCTGGCCGTGCCGCCGGCCTGGTGGGCCGCCGGGTCGTGGCGCCCGGCGGCGCCCCGAGCCTCACGCCTTGGCGGCGTCGGCCTCGTCTCGCGCCTCGAGCTTCGCCTTGATGCGCTTCAGCGTCGTCACTTCCTCGAGCGCGCGCTGATCCAGCACGCTCCTGATGTGCCGGATCTCGTAGTTGATGCCGGGGATGACGAGCTGCTCGAGCGCGTTGACGCGCCGGTTGGTCTTCTTGATCTCCTCGCCGATCTTGCGCAGCCGCGTCTCCGTGGCGGCCACCTTCACGATGGCCTCGACGAGCTTGCGGAACTGCCTCGCCGCCTCCAGCGTCGACGTTCCGGCGCCCACGGGTGAGAACGGCAGGGCGGCGTCGAAGCTTGGCGGCTGCACCTGGGGCACCTTCACCCCGAAGATGTTCTCCATCTTCAGGGGGATCTCCAGGCCCTGGTGTTGGGCGAGCGCGAGGCTGCCGACGGCCTCCGGGCCGTCCCAGGCGTTGGCGAGGAAGAGGGCGAAGTAGGCGTCGCGGCTCGCCTGTTGCAGCTGGCGGCGCGCCTCGAGCGACGCCTTGACGAGGGCGAAGAACTCCCCGACGAGGGCGTCGCGCTTGCGCTTGAGCAGGTCGGCGCCGCGGATGGCGAGCTTGGCCTGGTCGCGCCTCTGCAAGAGGTTCGACCTGGTGGGTGCGACGTTCTCAGCCACTACCTGACCTCCTTCCGCGCCTCAGAGCTGGTCTCTGCGGGCGGCGCCCCACAGCTCGTCCATCTTGGCGCCGTAGTACTTGTCGATCTGATCGTTGGAGAGGCGCGTGAGCTCGCTCTTGGGGAGCTGCGAGAGGACCGCCCAGGCGATCGACAGCGACTCCTCGATGGTGCGGTTGGCGCTCCCCTGGTTGATGAAGTTCTTCTCGAACTCGTCGGCGAACTTGAGGTACAGCTTGTCGTTCTCGGAGAGGGCGTCCTCGCCCGTGATGGCCACGAGGCGACGCAGGTCGAGGCCGTTGGCGTACGCGGCCTGCAGCTGGTCGGCCACGTTCTTGTGATCCTTGCGCGTCTTCCCTTCCCCGATGCCGTTGTTCATGAGCCGCGACAGCGACGGACCGGGGTTGATGGGCGGGTAGACGCCCTTGTTGTGGAGCGCCCGCGCCAGGTAGATCTGGCCCTCGGTGATGTAGCCCGTGAGGTCGGGGATCGGGTGCGTGACGTCGTCGTCTGGCATGGTGAGGATCGGGAGCTGCGTGACGGAGCCGGGGAGCCCCTCGACCACGCCGGCGCGCTCGTAGATCGACGCCAGGTCGGTGTACATGTAGCCGGGGTAGCCGCGGCGCCCCGGGATCTCCTCGCGCGCGCCGCCGATCTCGCGCAGCGCCTCGCAGTAGTTGGTCATGTCGGTGAGGATGACCAGCACGTGGTAGCCGTGCTCGAAGGCGAGGTACTCGGCGGCGGTGAGCGCCATCTTCGGCGTCAGCAGGCGCTCGACGGCGGGGTCGTCGGCCTTGTTGAGGAACAGCACGGAGCGCGCCAGCGCGCCGGTCCGCTCGAACTCCTGGGTGAAGAACGTCAGCTCGCGCTGCGTGACGCCCATCGCCGCGAAGACGACGGCGAACTCGGTGTCCTCGCCGATCACCGTGGCCTGCCGCGCGATCTGCGCGGCGAGCTCGTTGGCCGGGAGGCCCGACCCCGAGAAGATGGGGAGCTTCTGGCCGCGCACCAGGCTGATCAGGCTGTCGATGGTGGATACGCCGGTCTGGATGAACTCCTCCGGCTTGCGGCGCGCCACCGGGTTGATGGGGGCGCCGCCGATGGGGAGGCGCTTGTCGGCCACCACCGGCGGCAGGCCGTCGATGGGGGCGCCGGCGCCGTTGAAGCGGCGGCCGATCATCTCGCGCGCCACCCCCAGCCGGGCCACGTTCTCCACCAGGCTGACGGTGGTGCTGGAGAGGTCGATGCCGGAGGTCTCCTCGAAGACCTGCAGCACCGTGAACTCCTTGGAGACCTCGATGACCTGACCGCCGCGCAGGCGGCCGGTGCCGTCCTTGATCTGGACGATGGCGTTGTACGAGAGGTCGGGCGCGTTCTGCAGGAACAGGAGCGGCCCGGAAACGTAGCTGACCTCGCTATAGACCTTCTTGAGTAGGTTGCTGCTCATCTCTCTCCTAGCCTCAGGCCGCTACCGCGAAGCCCTCGTCGAGCTCGGCCATGACGCCGCGCTGGTAGGCGTCGAACTCGTCCTCGGCGACGTAGCGGGACCGCTGGATCTTCTCGATCACCGGCGCCTTGAGGATGTCGTCGACCGTGGCGCCGGCGTCGAGTGCCGCCTTGGCCTGGTCGTAGAACCGCAGCATCATGTGGAGCATGCCGTAGGCTTTGCCCATCGAGCAGGAGGCGTCGACGGGGTCGAAGCCGTTCTGCTGCAGGAAGTCCTGCCGCAGGATGCGGCCGGCCTCGATGACGAGGCGCTCCTGGTCCTGCAGGGCGTCGGGGCCGACGAGCTGCACCACCTCCTGGAGGTCGCTCTCCTGCTGCAGGAGCGTGACGGCGCGGTCGCGCAGCTCCGGGTAGTCCTCCGCGACGTTGGCGCGGTACCAGTCCTCGATGATCGGGGTGAACAGCGAGTAGGAGCGGTTCCAGTTGATGGCGGGGAAGTGACGGCGGCGCGCCAGCGAGGCGTCGAGCGCCCAGAAGCAACCCGTGATGCGCAGCGTCGCCTGGGTGACGGGCTCGGAGAAGTCGCCGCCGGCCGGGCTGACGGCGCCGATGATGGAGACGGCGGCCTCGTCGCCGGCCAGCGTGGTCACGCGGCCGCCGCGCTCGTAGAACGCCGCGAGGCGCGACGCGAGGTAGGGCGGGTAGCCCTCCTCGGCGGGCATCTCCTCGAGGCGCGAGGAGATCTCGCGCAGCGCCTCGGCCCAACGGCTGGTGGAGTCGGCCATGATCGACACGGAGTAGCCCTGGTCGCGGAAGTACTCGGCGAGGGTGATGCCCGTGTAGATGGACGCCTCGCGCGCGGCCACCGGCATGTTGGAGGTGTTGGCGATGAGCACCGTGCGGTGCATGAGCGGGTCGCCGCTCTTGGGGTCCTCGAGTTCCGGGAACTCGACCAGCACGTCGGTCATCTCGTTGCCGCGCTCGCCGCAGCCCACGTACACCACGATGTCGGCGTTGCCGAACTTGGCGATCGACTGCTGCGTGACGGTCTTGCCCGAGCCGAACGGTCCGGGGATGGCCGCGGTGCCGCCCATGGTGAGGGGGAAGAGCACGTCGAGGATGCGCATGCCGGTGAGGAACGGCGTGACGGGGTCGAGCTTCTTCGCCACGGGCCGCGGTTGACGCACGGGCCAGGGGTGGTACATCTTCAGCTCGGTGCCGTCTTCCAAGGTGGCCACGGCCGTGTCGATGGTGTACTCGCCGGCGCCGACGACGCTCTTGACCACACCCGACACGGTCGGCGGCACGAGGATCTTGTGGACGAACTGGAACTCCGGCACGGTCCCTATGACGTGGCCCGGCTCGAGCCTGTCGCCCGGCTTGACGGAGGGCGTGAACTGCCACTTCGCGTCGCGCGAGAGCGAGTTGACCGTGATGCCGCGGTCGATGTAGGTGCCGGACGCCTCGCGGATCTTGTCGAGGGGTCGCTGGATGCCGTCGAAGATGCCGTTGAGCATCCCCGGGCCCATCTCGACCGCCAGAGGTAGACCGGTCGATACGACCTGCTCGCCGACGGTGAGGCCGGCCGTGTCCTCGTAGACCTGGACGAAGGCCGTGTTGCCGTCCAGGCGGATGATCTCGCCGATCAGGTTCTCGTCGCCCACGCGCACGATGTCGTACATGCGCGCGCCCATCATGCCCTCGGCGATGACGGCCGGGCCGGCGATGCGTTGGATCTTGCCTTCGATGGCCATTATCTATACTCTCCTGCTACTCGAGCTTGATGTCGAAGCCGATGGCGCTTCGCACCAACTCCTTCATGTAGGTGACGGCGTCGTCGCCACTCCCGAAGGCGGCGCCGAGGCTGGGGACGCTCAACAGCACGGGCAGGTCGCGCCCGCGCATGGCCCGCTCGGCAGCCTTGACGGGGTCGCGGATAAGGCCCTCGTCGACCACCACGAGGCCGTAGGCGTCCTCGTGGATGATCTCTTCCAGGGCGTGCACGGCCTCGCCCGGCACGCTGACGCGCACCTCCACGCCGGCCAGGCGGTAACCGATTGCCGTCTCGGCGTCGGTGAGGACCAAGAGGCTAGGCATGAGCCAGCTCCCGTTCCAGCGCCTCGCGTGGCACGCCGTAGAACTTGCCACGCGCGAGGAGGCGCAGCTGCGCCGCCTCCGCCTCCTTGCGCCGTAGGAAGTCGACGACCACCCCGATGTTCAGTGGGTCGAGCGCGAGCCGGCGCGCGTCGGCGTCGAGCACCTTGCGGATCTCGGCCTCGGCCGCGCCGAGGTCGCCGGCCGCGGCCGCGGCGGCCGCCGCGGCGAACGTGCCGCCGGCCAGGGCCGCCAAGGCCCCGTCGGCGTCGTCGACGAGCGCCTGGAAGGCCGTCTGCCTGAGCTCGTGCCCGCCGGGGACGAACAGGTCGGCCGCGACCACGCCGGTGCCTCGCACCTTGAGGGCCGTGCGTAGGTTGGTGGCGTCTACCTCCCGCGCCAGGTAGCGCAGGAGCCCGGTGGGCGCGTTCGCGTCGCGCGCGCGCTGGGCCATGGCGGCGTAGTAGGCCATGTCGAGCGCCAACTCGAGGGCGAAGAGGTCCTGGTCGGCCTGGTAGCGCCGCGCCGCCCTCACGAAGGCGGCCGTGATCTCGGTGCGCGCCAGCGCCAGCACCTGCGCCGCGGCCGCCATGTCGCTCGCGACGGCGGCTTGCTCCAGGAGGGCCGGCTTGAGTTCGCCTGCCGGGAACAGCGAGCCCTGGATGTCATCAACACCCTTGCCCGCGTGCTTGCCGCGGGCGATCGCCTTGACGTTGGCGAGGTCGAAGCGCATGAGGAGCAGCCCGATGAGCTGGCGCGGCTGCCCGTCCGTCGTGGAGAGGAGGCCATGGGAGGTGCGGTAGACGTTGCGGGCCACCGCCCTGTCCACCGCCGCGAGCCCGTCGCCGCGCGCCTGCGCCTCCTCCAGCTCCCGCATGTACGGGGTCTGGGACAGGCCGGCGGTGAAGGCGCGGAAGTCGCTGGCGTCGAGCGCCGCCTGGTAGTAACCGGGGCCGAGTAGCTTGGCCTTCATCCCGCGCACGCGCGCGTTGATGTAACCGTAATCGCTCGACATGGGCCCTCAACCCGCCTTGGCGCCGAAGAGCGCCGCCGAGACCTCCGAGGCCAACTCGCCGCGCAGCGCCTCGAGCCGACCGTGGAGCGTGTTCTCGATGACGCTATGGTTGACGGTGCGGAGCCTGACGCCGCCCCGGACGTCGTCCGCGGTCTCGACCGGCAGTCCGAGGCCGGCGTCGGCGACGGCCTTCTCCGCCAGGGCCTCGTCACCCCGGCCGACGACGAGGGCCTGCAGCGCTTGACCGCCGGCACCCGCGACCGCCTCGGCCAGCAGCTTGGCGAACACGGCGGGGTAACGAGCCGGGTCTGCGAGCAGCTCGTCGACCTGGGCGCTCACGGCGGCGAACACGCCCTGCACGGCGTCGTGCTGGGCAGTGAGGCGCAGCGACGACGCTTCGAGCTGCGCCGCCGACTTGGCGCGCACCAGGAGGGCCTCGCTCTGCGACTTCACGGCGCGGGCGCGCGTTGCCTCGAGCGCCTGCGCCTCCGAACTCGCGCCGACAGCGATCTCCGAGGCGCGCTGGCGCGCCTCGGAGAGGATGGCCTCGATCTCGGTGCTCGCCTCTTTCTCGAGCAGAGCCGAAAGATCAGCCACGCTTACCCGCCGATCTGGTTGTTCAGGAAGAAGGCGATGACGAAGCCGAAGATGATGAGCGTCTCGGGGATGACGAGGTAGATCAGGATCTGACCGAAGGCCTCGGGCCGTTCGGCGAGCAGGCCGGCGCCGGCGCTGCCGATGGCGGCCTGGGCGATGGCCACGGCGATGGCCGCGAGGCCGATGGCGAGGCCGGCGCCGAGGGCGATGAGACCAGCACCGATGCCGGGCCCGCCGGCGGACTGGGCGAAGGCGACGGCACCGACGAGGGCGAAGACGGAGACGGCCGAGAGAACGCGGACTACCTTATTCATCACTTTCCTCCTAGGAGCTTGAACGGTCTGTATGGTCGGCCGCTAGCGTCGTAGTAGCCGAACTTGGTGAAGAACTCGACATACTGCAGTCGCAGGGGCTGCAGCGTATGCCCGATGATCGTGAGGGTTATCGCGGTGAGGTGGACGGCCGCTCCCAGGACGATGCCCAGGATGGGACCGATGACGGGCAGGGTGCCCGCGACCGCGAAACCCAGGCTCGTGACCAGGTTGGCCACGAGGGCGGCCGAGAGGCCGACGGCGAAGAGTCGGAGGTAACTGAGGATGTTACCGGAGTTCGAGATGAGCTCGACGAGCATCAGCGGCATCTTGGCGAGCACGGCGCAGGCGAGGAACACGAGCATGAGGACGAGCACGCCGCCCAGGAGGGCGGGCGAGAGCGCGCCGTTCAGGTACGCCCAAGCGAACACGACGATGCCGGCCAGGCCCGACGCCATGCCGGCGCCCTCGTAGACGTGCTTCATGTCGCCGTGCCTGGCGCCGTAGATGACGCGGATGATCCAGCCGCCGATCACCTGAAGCACGCCGAAGCCGATGCTGAGGAGCAAGAGCGGGGTGAACACCTCGACGCGGAAGATCGGCACGTCGATCAGGCCGTAGCCGGGCTCGTGGTGCAACGTCGTGTAGAAGATCGGCCGGCCGGCCGGGAAGCGCTCGAGGAAGTTGCCGAACACCTCGCCGAACAGGAAGCCCCACACGATGGACCAGGCGGCGCACCAGTAGATCACGGTGCTGATGGGCTTGAGCGCCCCCGCCGGTACGACGATGTTGAGGGGGCCGAGGTCGAGCTTCTTGCCGGCCTCGCCGCGCCGGCGCAACCAGTAGGCGATGAGCGCGAACAGCGCGCCGAACCCCATGTCGCCGACGACGAGACCGAAGAACAGCGGGAAGAAGACGGCCAGCGTCCACGACGGGTCGAAGCTGCCGTACTTCGGCGGCGCGAACAGCGCCAACAGGCCCGTGAAGGGCCGCACCCAGGCGGGGTTCTCGAACTTGACCGGCACGCCCTCGTCGTGGTGGGCGTCGGCCTCGCGCGTGCTCATGACCACGTCGGGACCGAACTGCTTCGTGAGGGACGCGACCACGTTGTCGCGGTCCGCGCTGGGCACCCAGCCCCTCAGGGCGAAGCCGTAGCGGCCCTCGGCGAGGTCCTGCAGGCGGTCGTAACGCTCGCGCTGGTTGCGCGCGGCGCGGTCCAGGGACGCGAGGCGCGCCCCCTGCTGGCCCGCCAGCTTCTTGAGGTCGGCGGCGATGGCCTCGAGCCGCTGCGGTAGCACCCGCGCGCGCTCCTCCATGACGTGAGCCGCCTTCGCCACGCCCAACCCCGCGTAACCGTCCGGCAAGACGAGCTCGGAGAGTCCCTCCTTGGTAAGGGCGCTCCTGAGGTCGGCCAGGCGCGTGGCGAGGGTGACGGCCACCACGAGGTGCCCGCCCCTGTGATGGCGGCTAGCGAACGCCACGGCGCCGCCGAGCTGCTCCTCGAGCTTGGGGGCGACAGCGTCGAGGCCGCCGTCATCGATGAGGAACGCGACGGAGCGGAGGTAGCGCGAGTCGTCGAGGGGGCCCTGCAGCGGCGCGAGTTCTCGCAGAAGCGGCTGGAAGGCTCGGATGAGCTCCAACTCGTCCGTGAGCTCGCCGCGCTCGGCCACGAGCCGCTCCACCTGTTCGGCCACCTGCTTGAGGTCGCGTTCGATGGCGACCGGGTCGGCGCCGACCTCGACGCGTTGCTGCTGCTCGACGTCGATCTTGAGCTCCGACAGCAGCGCCGCCGACTTGGCGACGAGCCGGTCCCAGCTCTCCTTGGCCTCCAGGTCGGAGCCGGCGAGCTTCAGTCGGCGGATGGACTCCTGAGTGGCGCCCGGGTCGAGCGTGTCGACCTGCACCACGCCCAGGTTCTGGAGGCTGGTCAGCACTTCCTTGGCGCGGCTGCGCCTGCCGACCACCACCACCTGGTCCATCGTGGCGATCACGGCAGGACCTTCTCCATGACCAGCTGGACCGCGCGTTGGGCGTTGTTGCGCGCCTTCTCCCGCAGCAGCTCGGCGCTCTCGCGCGCGGCCCTGACGATCTCCTCGCGCGCGGAACCGGCCTCCTTGGCGGCGGCCTCCAGGTCGCGCTTGGCGGCGCTCTCGGCCTTCGCCTTGGCGTCCTCGACCAGCTTCGCGGCGTCCACCGCGGCCTGGTCAAGCTGCGCCTTGGCCTTGGCCTTCGCCTCCTCCACCTTGCGCACCAGGTTCTTCTCCTGGGTCACCAGGTCTTGGAGCAACTTCTCACCTTGGGCTTCCAAGCGGCCCTCCTTCCGTCACACACGCCGGCACCGGCACCAAAAGGCGGGGCCTGATGTCGTCGGGATCGTCCGCTAGTAGTTCGTGCACAAAAAAACGCAGTCGAACGGCATATGACGCCCCTGACGCGTTTCCGCCCAAACATACCAAGGCACCCCAGGGGTGTCAATCAAGGACATTCGTCCCGCGAGCGCCCGACCGGCGCCTGGAACCTCCCCACACTGTAGTGCGTCAACCCCGGCGCTTGCGCCGCTTCGAGAACGAGCCCTGCACCCGCAGGCGCCGCTCGGCGTCGCGGGCCGTCAGCACTCCCTGTATCTCGTGGAGCTCGTCGTAGAGGTCGGCGAGGGCCGCGCCGTCGGCGGCGCCATCTTCCAGGTCGCGCGCCAGCTGCGCGCGGCGCGCCAGCAGGCGCGCCCGGCCCTCCTCCTTCTGCTCCTCGAGGTCGAGCTCTCGCAGGCGCGACATGGCCTTGACGAGCTGGTCCTCGACGTCGATGCGGCCGTCGTCCTCCGCTTCGGCCCGGAGGAGCCGCTCGAGAACCACCGCCCCATCGTCGAGCCCCTGGTACTCGGCCAGCACGGCGTCCGCATCGAAGTCGAGCCGCCGGCAGCGCCGCTCGAACTCCACGAGCAGCGAGTCGGCGCCCTGGTCGGGCAGTCCGGCGAGGACGCGCCCGAGGCGCTCGGCGAGGGCGCGCGGCTCCATCAGGAGCAGGGCGACCACCTCGAGCTCCAGGCGCCGCGCCTGCCCCAGCTCGAGGCGGCGGCTTCTCATGCCCCGCATCTCGGTGGGCGACGGCGCGCGCCGCGCGTGCCCCGCCAACCAGTCGTCGAGGCGCGCGGCGTCGATGGCGAGGTGCTCGATCACGAGCCGCCGCATCTCGGCCGCCACCGGGTCGAAGACGGCGCGCGGTCGCAACACCCCCTGGAGCTCCTCGAGCACGGCCCGCTGCCCGGTCAACGTGGTCACGTCGTGACGCTCCGCCACGCGCCGGAACCGGAACTCGACCTCGCTAACGCCCCGCTCGAGGGCGGCCCGGAACTCGTCGAGGTGCCCTCCGAGCACCGCTTCCGCCGGGTCCTTGCCGTGCGGAACGCTCACGGCCGTCACGACGAACGATCGCCCGACGGCCTGGTCGAGCCCGGCGAGCACCGCCCTCTGCCCCGCCTCGTCGGCGTCGAACGCCAGCTTCACGGCGTGCACGTCCAACCGCGCCAGCGCGTCCCCCTGCTCGGCGGTGAGGGTGGCGCCGAGGGCGGCCACCGTGTTGGCGAGTCCCACCTGGTGCAGGGCGATGACGTCCATGTACCCCTCGACCACGATGACCTCGCCGCTGCGCCTGATGTCGGCGCGCGCCCGGTCCAGTGCGTAGAGGAGCTCCCCCTTGCGGAACAGCTCAGACTCCGGGCTGTTCATGTACTTCGGCTGGGAACCGTCCATCACCCGGCCGGCGAAACCGACAAGGCGCGACAGGCCGTCGCGGATGGGGAACATCACCCTGTCCCTGAAGCGGTCGAAGCGCCGCCCGCGCTCGCTCTCGATGACGAGCCCGAGGGCGAGCAGGTCGTCCTCCCTCACCCCCTTGGCGAGGGCGTGGCGCAGCAGCCCGTCCCACCCCGCCGGGGCGTAACCGAGCTCGAACGCCGTCACGGTGGCGGTCGTCAGCCCGCGGCCCACCAGGTAGTCGAGTGGCGGACCCGCGAGGTGTGAGCGGAAGTAGTCGAGGGCGAGCTGGTTGACGTCGTAGAGGTCCCGCCGGTGCGGCTCCCCCCCCTGGCCGACCGTCACCTCGACGCCGGCCCTGGCGCCCAGCAACCGCAGGGCGTCGGGGAAGCCGAGCGACTGCGTTCGCATCACGAAGTCGAAGACGTCGCCCTTGGCGTGGCAACCGAAGCAGTAGAAGTAGCCCCGGTCGACGTGCACGTGGAAGCTCGGCGTCTTCTCGGAGTGGAACGGGCACAGGCCCTTGAGCTGACCGCGACCGGCCGGCTTGAGCGCCACCACCTCCCCGACCACGTCGGCGATGTTGAGGCGCTCCTTGATCTGCGACTTGGCGTCTGCGGCCATCTACCCGGCTCCCCGAAGCACCCGCACGTTACTCCGCCACGCGGCCGGCCTCAGTCGTGCGCGCCCAGCTCCGCCGGGAACAGCGGCAGGTGGCCCAGCGCCACCACCCCCTCGCGCTCGTCGCCCTCGGTGAACACGACCATCGTCGCCACGACGGTGGCGCCGATCTCGCCGAGGATCTCGACCAACCCCCCCAGGGTGCCGCCCGTCGAGACGACGTCGTCCACGATGGCCACGCGCTTGCCGCGGAGCTTCTCGACGTCGGCGCCGTCGATGACCAGGAGCTGCGGCTTGCCCGTGGTGATGGAGACGACGGACTTCTTGATGGCGCCCACCATGTAGGGCTTCTCCGTCTTCCTCGCCACCACGTACGGCAGGCCGCTCCTGACGCTCATGGCGTGAGCCAGCGGGACCGCCTTCACCTCCGGCGTCACCAGCGTCTGGACGCCGTGCGGCAGCCGCTTGACGAGCTCCTCGGCGGCGGCCTCGGTGAGGGCCGTGTCGCCGAGCAGGTTGAGGAGCGCGACCGACGCCGCCCCCACGTTGACGACCTTCAGCTCGCGTTCCTGGTCCCCGACGCGAACCCGGTGAGTCTGCATGGTGTGACCCTCCTGCTGCGGCGCCCGCCCGCCGGACCGACCGGCGCCGGGCGCCGAGGCCATGGCCGAGCCACCTTACCGCAGCGCGCCACCGGCAGCGCGCCGTCGGCGCGAGCGCGCGGGCAACCGACCCCGCCAGGCGGGGGGCAGGTGGGAGCCGCGAGCGCCGCCGGGAGCGGGTCGCCGCGGGCCGCGTGATACGCTCGAGGGCGTGGATGAGGTACGGCTCAGGCCCGCTTCGTTGGCTGCCTACGTCGGCCAGGCGCGCCTGAAGCGCAAGCTGGAGGTGTACCTCGAGGCGGCGCGAGACCGCGGCGAGGCGCTCGATCACGTGTTGCTGTACGGCCCGCCGGGGCTCGGCAAGACGACCCTCGCGCACATCATCGCGGCGGAGCTAGGCGTCGGGATCCGCGTGACCTCCGGGCCCGCCATCGAGAAGCCCGGGGACCTGGCCGCGATCCTCACCAACTCCCTGGAACCCGGCGACGTGCTGTTCATCGACGAGATCCACCGGCTCGGCCGCGTGGCCGAGGAGCACCTCTACCCCGCCATGGAGGAGTTCAAGATCGACATCGTGTTGGGGCAAGGCCCCGCCGCGCGCTCCATCCGGCTCGAGCTCCCGCGCTTCACCCTCGTCGGCGCCACCACGCGGCCGGGCCTCATCACGGGTCCGCTGCGGAGCCGCTTCGGGATCATCGAGCACCTCGACTTCTACTCGGACGCCGAGCTGGCCACCTCGGTGCGGCGCGACGCGCGCGAGCTCGGGTATCACCTCTCGGACGAGGCGGCGCTCGAGATAGGCCGGCGCTCGCGGGGCACCATGCGCATCGCCAAGCGCCTGCTCAGGCGCGTCCGCGACTACGCACAGGTGGCCGGCGACGACGACATCGACCTGGGGAGGGCCCGTCACGCGCTCGACGCGCTCGACATCGACGACGCCGGCCTCGACCGGCGCGACCGCGCCATCCTCGCGGCGCTGGTCGAACGGTTCGCCGGCGGGCCGGTGGGGCTCGACACGCTCGCGACCGCCGTGTCGGAGGACCGCGCCACGCTGGAGGAGGTCTACGAACCGTTCCTGATCCAGCGCGGGCTGATCATGCGGACCCAGCGCGGCCGGGTCGCCACCCCGGCCACCTACCGGCACCTAGGGCTCCCGGTGCCTCAGTCCGGCGCCGACCAGGCGCAGCTCTTCGGCGCGGGCGCCGAGGGGCCGGGCTGAGGCCGCCGTGATCTCGGGCACGCTCAAGACGTTCCCACTCGCCGACGTCTTCCAACTCGCGGCGCTCAGCCAGAAGTCGGGCATCCTGACGGTCGAGCGGAGCGGCGTGCGCGGTCGCGTCTACTTCGCCCAGGGTCGGGTCGCCTACGCCCACCTGTCGTCGACGGCGCACCTTGGCGAGGTGCTGATGCGCCTCGACCTGCTGACGGCCGTCGAGGTGCAGGAGATCCTCGCCGACCAGTCGCGCGAGAACGCCGGCACCCTGCTCGGGCGGATGGCGGTGGAGCGGGGCCTGCTCGACGAGGCCGACCTCGAGCGCGCCATCGAGGCGCAAGCGTTCGACGTGGTCACCGAACTGTTGAGCTGGACGGACGGCGCCTTCGAGTTCACCGACGTCGATCCAGGTGCGTCGCAGGTCCCGCCCGGTCACGGCATCGACGCGGGCATGCTCATGATGCGCGTCGCGCAAGGCATCGAGGAGTTCAGGGAGTTCGGCGCGCCGCCCGAGGCCGTGTTCAAACGCTCGGGCGACCCCACCCTGGTGACCTTGCCTGCCGGCGGCTGGGAGGTGCTTGGCCAGGTCGACGGTCGGCGGTCCGCCCGCACGCTGGCGGCGGAGTCCGACATGCCCGAACGGCGCCTCCTGGCCGTCCTGGGGGAGCTCGAGAAGCTCGGGGTGATCGAGCGCTCGCCCTACCCGGCCGATGAGCCGCTCGTGCTGGTCGTGTCGGCCAGCCCGGCCTTGACCCGACTGATCACGCTCGCGTTGCGGCGCAGCGGCGTCCGCGCCGCTCACGTGGGGACCGCCGGCGACGTGTTCGCCGGCATCAACGAGCACCACCCCCGTGCGCTCGTGCTGGACGACGACGGCGCCGCGTGGGAGTTCGTCCGCGACCTGCGCAAGAGCGCCGCCCAGGGGCACCTGCCCGTGCTCGTCCTCGTCGACAAGGCGCCGCGCGGGGGGCTCTTCCGGCCGCTCCCGAAGGCCGAGTGGCTGCTGAAGCCGTTCGACGAGCTCGAGTTGCAGCGCCAGGTCGCCAACCTCGTGGGCGCGCCGAAGGCGCACTGAGGCCGGCGCCGCGCGCGCTGAACCACGAACGCTGTGTAGCCTGCCGTGACGCCCGCAGCGCCGGCCGCGGCGGGCGCTGCTATCCTGCACGAGTAACGCGACGCAACCGCGACGAACTCGGGCCCGCCGAGGCCCGCGCGGCGCCGTGCCCGGCGCTGAGCGGTCGTGTCGGTTCGGCCGGGTCGGCCGCCCACCGCGACCGACCGGGCGGAGAGAGGTGACAGCCGTGAGGAGAACCCTGAGCCTGATCGTGATGCTGGTCCTGGCGGGCGCCGTGGCCGGCGCCCAGACCGTCGTGACGGTCGCGGCAGGCGCCGTCGGCCAGGAGCTGGAGCTGACGCGCGCCGCCGCCGAGCGGTACATGAAGCTCCACCCCGACGTGACCGTCAACGTCCTCGAGACGCCCGACCTCAGCGACAACCGCCTCGGTCTCTACCTGCAGATGTTCGAAGCCAAGTCCTCCGACGTCGACGTCTTCCAGATCGACGTCATCTGGCCGGGCGACCTGGCCGAGCACTTCGTCGACCTCTACGACTACGGTGCCCGCGATGTCGCCAAGGAGCACTTCCCGGCCATCATCGAGAACAACACGGTCGACGGCCGCCTCATAGGCATCCCGTGGTTCACCGACGCCGGCCTCCTCTACTACCGCACCGACCTGCTCGAGAAGTACGGCTTCAGCGGCCCGCCAACCACCTGGGCCGAGCTGACGGACATGGCGAAGACCATCCAGGACGGCGAGCGCGCCGCCGGTAACCCGGACTTCTGGGGCTTCGTCTGGCAAGGCAACAGCTACGAGGGGCTGACCTGCGACGCGCTCGAGTGGGTGGCGTCGTACGGTGGCGGCTCCATCGTCAGCCCGGACGGCACCATCACCATCAACAACGACAAGGCCATCGCCGCCATCGACGAGGCCGCATCCTGGGTGGGCACCATCTCCCCCAACGGCGTGACCAGCTTCGGGGAGGAAGAGGCCCGCAACATGTGGCAGGCCGGCAACGCGGCCTTCATGCGCAACTGGCCCTACGCCTACAGCCTCGGCAACGCGGACGACAGCGTGATCAAGGGCAAGTTCGACGTCAACCCGCTGCCCGCCGGCCCGGGCGGCAAGCCCGCCGCGACGCTCGGTGGCTGGCAGCTCGCCGTCTCCAAGTACAGCAAGAACCCGGCGGCGGCGGCGGACGTGGCGCTGTTCCTCGCTTCGTACGACGAGCAGAAGATCCGCGCCGTCGAGGGCTCCCTCAACCCAACCATCATGGCCCTCTACCAGGATCCCGACGTCCTGGCGGCAGTACCCTTCTTCGGCTCGCTCTACGACGTGTTCACCAACGCCGTGGCGCGACCCTCCACCGCCACGGCGCCGGACTACGCCGCCGTGTCGCGCGCCTTCTACTCGGCCGTCCATAGCGTGTTGACGGGCCAGGCCACCGCGGCGGACGCGGTCGCCGAGATCGAGGCGGACGTCGAAGACATCACGGGCTTCCCGACCGGCCAACCGTGACCATCGCCCCGCGGCGCCGCCGGCCGCGGTGCGCCGGGCGCCGGAGCTCCCGGCGCCACCGCTGGAGGACAGATGCAGGACGCCCATGAGGCGCCGACGCCGCCCGCCGCCCTCCCCCTCGACGGGGAGGGCGGCGGCGGTCGCGGGCGCCCCAAGAAGAACGGCGTCTCGCGCCTGATGCGCCTGGAGCGGCGCACCGCCTACCTGCTGCTGCTCCCCACCTTCCTCGTCCTGGCGGTCATCGCCGCCTACCCGTTCGGTCAAGTCGTCTACTCGAGCCTGACCGACGCCAAGTTCGCGAGTTCGCAGCCCACCAGCTTCGTGGGTCTCGACAACTACCGCACGCTCTTCGCCATGACCATCAGGCGCCTCCCCCCGAAGCTGGACGAGTCGGGCGCGCCCGTGCTGGTCGACGGCAAGGTCAGGTACGAGTCGGCGGTGTCGGTCCTGCCCCGCTCGCCGCGGCGCTACCGTCAGGTCTTCCAGTTCGGGCTGCTGGGCCACCGTTACGTCCTCGGCGCCGTGAGCGCCGACTTCGTGCGCGCCGTGTGGGACACGGTCGTGTTCACCGTCGTCGCCGTGGCGCTCGAGACCATCCTCGGCATGATCATCGCGCTCACGTTGAGCAGCGAGTTCCGCGGTCGCGGCGCCATGCGAGCGGCGATGCTCGTGCCTTGGGCCGTGATAACGGTGGTATCGGCCCGCATCTGGGAGTGGATGTTGCAGCCGACGCGAGCGGGGCTCTTCAACGCCCTCGGGTCGTACCTGGGCCTCAGCGAGGGCCGCACCGACTTCTTCGGCAACCCCACGCTGCAGCTTCCCAGCATGATCATGATGGACGTCTGGAAGACGACGCCGTTCATGGCGCTACTTCTCCTGGCCGGGCTCGCCACCATCCCCGCCGAGTACGCCGAGGCGGCCAAGGTCGACGGGGCGGGTCCGCTTAGGCGCTTCTTCCGGATCACCCTGCCCCTCCTCACCCCGACCCTGGCCGTCGCGCTCATCTTCAGGACGCTCGACTCACTGCGGGTCTTCGACATCTTCCAGGTCGTGCTCGGCAACCAGCGCTACTCGATGGCGAGCTTCGCGCAGGACATGCTCATCAGCCGGCGCGACATGGGGCTGTCGTCCGCCGCCTCCGTCACGATCTTCGTGATCATCTTCGTGTTCGCGCTCCTCTACGTGCGCTCCATGAAGGTCGACACGTGACCGGGCGAAGGGTGGCGAGGACGCGGCGGCGGCGGGTGGCGCTGCGCGTCACGGGCCGCGTGCTCTTCTGGCTGCTGATCGCCGTGCTGCTCGTCTACCTCCTGTTCCCGTTCTACTGGGCGCTCGTCTCGGCTCTCAAGACGCAGACGGAGCTGATCAGGACGCCCGCCACCCTCTGGCCCGAGAACCCCGTGCTCGCCAACTTCCGTTCGGTGCTCGGCAACGACCGCTTCGTCCGCGCGCTGGGCGTGTCGACGCTCGTGGCGTCGAGCGTCACGCTGCTGTCGCTCCTCGTCGGCGCCGTCGCCGGCTACGCCCTCGGCAAGATGCGCTTCCAGGGCCGCGGCGCCTCCCTCTACGTCATCCTCGCCATGACGATGTTCCCGCAGATCGCCGTGTTGGCCGGCCTGTACGCGGTGATCCGGTTGCTCGGCATGCCGGCCGTACCCAGCATGATCCTCTCCTACATGCTCTTCACCCTGCCGTTCACGGTGTGGGTGCTGACGTCGTTCTTCAAGGGTCTACCGGATTCGCTCCTCCAGGCCGCGCAGGTGGACGGCGCCACGCTCCTCCAGGCGTTCCGCCACGTTCTGCTGCCGCTCACCGCCCCCGCCCTCGTAACCACGGGCCTGCTGGCGTTCATCCAGGCGTGGAACGAGTACCTCTTCGCCCTCACCTTCACGGTGATCGACCCGCCCGCGCGCACCGTGCCGGTCGCCATCGCGCTGTTCACGGGCGAGATCGCCCGCCAGGAACCGTTCGGCGAGATCATGGCCGCGGCCGTCATCGTCACCATCCCGCTCGTGCTCCTGGTCCTGATCTTCCAGCAACGCATCGTGGCCGGGCTGACCGCGGGCGCCGTCAAGGGCTGAGCGCGCTCAGCCGCCGGCGGCCAAGCGCTCGAGGCGCTCGGCGATGGCGTCGAGCGCCTCGGGGTTCGCCACCGCCTCCCGGCCGGGCACCGTCTCGCCGTTGACCAGGCGGGCGACGGCGAGCTCCATCGTCTTGCCCGAGCGGGTGCGGGGCAGCGCCGGCACGTCGACCACCACCTTGGGGACGTGGCGGGGCGACGTGGCCGCCCTGATCGCGCCCTTCACCCGCGCCACGAGCTCGGCGTCCAGGCGCGCGCCGGGCCGCAGGGTGACGAGCAGCCACACCTCCTGGTCGCCGGGCACCCGCCGCGCCACGGCAACGGCCTCCGCCACCTCGGGCACCGCCTCGAGGGGGCGGTAGATCTCGGCGGTGCCGATGCGCACCCCGCCCGGGTTGAGGGTCGCGTCCGAGCGGCCGAACACCACCAACCCACCGCCTGCGGTGCGCTCCACCAGGTCGCCGTGGCGCCACAGGCCGGGGTAGACCCCGAAGTAGGCCGCCTCGTAGCGCTGGAAGTCGGGGTCGTCGAGGAAACGCAGCGGCATCGACGGCAGCGGCGCAGCGCACACGAGCTCACCGGGCCGGCCCACCACTTCGGCGCCCGCCTCGTCAAGCACCCGCAGGTCCACCCCGAGGCCCGGCCCCTGGATCTCGCCGGCGCGCACCGGCAGGATCGGGACGCCGAGCATGAAGCAGCTGACGATGTCGGTGCCACCCGATATCGACGCGAGGTGCACGTCGGCCTTCACGTGGCGGTAAACGTACTCGAAGCCGCTCGGCGGTAGCGGCGACCCGGTGGAGGCGACGGTGCGCAGCGTTCCCAACCGGCAAGCCGCGCCGGGCTCGACTCCCTGCCGGTGTAGCTCCTGCAGGAAGCGGGCACTGGTGCCGAAGAACGTCACGCCCAGCCGCGCGGCCAGGCGCCAGGTCGCCAACGGATCGGGGTGGGCGGGCGAACCGTCGTAGAGCACGATGGTGGCGCCGGAGGCGAGGGCGGAGACGAGCCAGTTCCACATCATCCAGCCCGTGGTCGTGTAGTAGTACACGACGTCGCCGGGCCTGACGTCCGAGTGGAGCGCGTGCTCCTTCCTGTGAGTCAGGAGGGCGCCGCCCGCGCGGTGGACCATGGCCTTCGGCGCGCCCGTCGTCCCCGAGCTATACAACACGTACAGGGGGTGATCGAACGGCACCTGGGCGAAGCCGAGCGGAGCGCCCGCGAAGGGCGCCACCCAGTCGTCCCAGGCCTGCGCGCCGGTGAGCCGCGGCCCCTCCCCCGGGTAGACGAGCTCCACGAGGCGCGCCGCGGTGGGCAGCCTGCCGGCCAGCGCGGTCACGGTGGCGCTCGTGTCGAAGAGCTTCCCGCCGTAGCGGTAGGCGCCGCTCGCGAAGAGGACCTTCGGCGCCACCTGACCGAAGCGCGCGGCAGCCGCGTCCGCGCCGAAGTCGGGCGAGCAGGAGGTGAACGCGGCACCGAGGGAGGCGGCCGCCAACAGGGCGACGACGGTCTCGGGCAGGTTGGCGGCGAACGCCGCCACGGCGTCGCCCTCCCCCACCCCGGCGTCGGCGAGCGCGGCACGCGTGGCGGCCACGGCGCGCCGCAGCTCCTCCCAGCCGACCCGGCGCTCGCTGCCCGCCTCGGTCACGGCGACGATGGCGGTGCCCGCCGGCGTCACCCCGCGAGGCTCCAGGAGCGCCTGCGCGTAGTTGAGGGTGCTGCCCTCGAACCAGCGCGTGCGCGGCATCGGGTCGGCCGACCTCACGGCCGCGCCTCTGGTCGCGAACGGCAGGCCCAGCTCGTCGGCCAGGAGGCCCCAGAAGGGCCCGGGGTGCGCCACGCTCCAGGCGTGCAGGGCGAAGTAGTCGGGGAGCGCCTCCCCCGCCGCGCGCTCGGCCGCGCGCCTGAAGGCGTCCATGGCGGAGGCGGCGACGCGCTCGGGAGACGGCGTCCACAGCACCGCCCCGGCTGACGGCTCGTTCGGCATGAGGCTCACTCCTCTGGGGGCCGGGCGGGGGCCGGGCGCCGGCCGCGTCACACTGCGGGCACTTCGGTGTCCAGTGTACCCTTGGGCATGCTCTCTCGCGGCGGTCGCGCCGCCTCGCAGGACGGGCGTCGCAAGGTGACGAGGGCCGACTGGTCGCAGTTGCGGCGCGCCGCCACCTTCCTGCGCCCGCACCGCGGCGCGCTGGCCGGCGGCATCGTCGCCGTGGCGCTGGCGGGCGGCCTCGGGCTGGTCTTCCCACTGTTGATCAGGGACCTCCTGAACTCCGCCTTCGCGCCCGGGGCGGCCAGCGACCTGGCGCGGGGCGAACTCGACCGCGTGGCGCTCCTGCTTCTCGGCCTGATGCTCGTGCAGGCGGTCTTCAACTACCTGCGCATGTACCTGCTGGGGCGCGTGGGGGAGGCGGTGGTGGCCGACGTGCGCAAGCGCGTCTTCGCTCACCTGCTCGGCCTGTCGGTGCGCTTCTTCGAGGACCGGCGCACGGGCGAGATCACCTCGCGCCTGACGGCCGACATCGCCACCCTGCAGGGCGCCGTCTCGCTGCAACTGGCGCAGTTCGTGAACCAGGGGGTCACGCTCGTCGGAGGCCTGGCCGTGCTGCTCTTCCTCGAGTGGCGCCTCACCCTCCTGATGCTCGCCGTCATCCCGGCGTTGGTCGTGGCGGCCGCCGTGTTCAGCCGCGGCCTCAGGCGCTATAGCACGCGTTTCCAGGACGACCTGGCGGCCGCCAACGCCGCCGCCGAAGAGGCCATGACGTCGATCCGGGTCGTCAAGTCGTTCACGGCGGAGCGCCTCGAGGAGCGTCGCTACGCGCAGGCCATCGATCGCTCGTACGGCAGCGCCCTGAAGCGGGTGACGCTCCGCGCCTACTTCGTGCCTGCGGTCATCCTCGGGATGTCGCTCGGCCTCGCGCTCGTCCTCTGGTACGGCGGGCAGCTGGCGGTCGCCGGGGCGCTGAAGAGCGGCGACCTGGTGGCCTTCCTCCTCATCACGGTGTTCGTGGCGGGCAGCATCGGTACCTTCACGGACCTATGGGCCCAACTGCAGCAGGCCATCGGGGCGTCGCGCCGCATCTTCGAGCTGCTCGATGAGACGACCGACCTGCCCGAGCCGGCTCACCCGGTGACGCTCCCGAGCGTGCGGGGCGAGGTGCGGTTCGAGGGCGTCTCGTTCGGCTACGGCCGGGGTGGCGCCGCCGTGCTTCACGGCGTGGACCTGGTGGCCAGGCCGGGCGAGGTCGTGGCGCTGGTCGGTCCTAGTGGCGCCGGCAAGAGCACGCTCGTGAGCCTCGTCTCCCGCTTCTACGACGTCGACGCCGGCCGGGTCACGCTCGACGGGGTCGACGTGCGGCGGCTCGCTACCGCGGACCTGCGCGCCCTCATCGGGCTGGTGCCGCAGGAGACGCAGCTCTTCTCCGGCTCTGTGCTCGAGAACGTTCGTTACGGTCGCCCGAGCGCGGGCGACGAGGAGGTAAAGGAGGCGTGCGTCGCGGCCAACGCCGACGGGTTCGTGGAGGCGTTGCCCCACGGCTACGCCACGCAGGTCGGCGAGCGCGGCGCGCTCCTCTCGGGCGGGCAGCGGCAACGGCTCGCCATCGCCCGAGCGTTGCTCAAAGACCCGAGGATCCTCATCCTCGACGAGGCGACCAGTTCGCTCGACAGCGAGTCGGAGGCGCTCGTCCAGGCGGCGCTCGAGGTCCTGATGCGGGGGCGGACCACCTTCGTCATCGCCCATCGCCTCGCCACGGTGAGGCGCGCCGATCGCATCCTCGTGCTGGCGGGCGGGCGGATCGTGGAGAGCGGAGCACACGACGAGCTGCTGGCCGCCGAGGGGGTGTACGCCGACCTCTACCAGCTGCAGTTCGCCGGCGGGGCGCCCGTGGCGGCGCGGTAGCCCCGGCGGGTCGGCGCACCGCCGCCGCCGCGTAGAATGACGGGTCATGCCGCTCACAGTGAAAGCGCCGTACACGCCGAAGGGCGACCAGCCCGAGGCCATCGCCGGGCTCGTCGGGGGGCTCGGCGACGGCCTGCGGTTCCAGACGCTCCTGGGCGCCACCGGCACCGGCAAGACCTACACCATGGCCAAGGTGATCGAGGCGGCGCAGCGGCCCGCGCTGATCCTGGCGCCCAACAAGGTGCTCACGGCGCAGCTGGCGGCCGAGTTCCGCGACTACTTCCCCGACGCGGCCGTCGAGTTCTTCATCTCCTACTACGACTACTACCAGCCCGAGGCGTACGTCCCGGCCCGCGACCTCTTCATCGAGAAGGACGCCAACATCAACATGGAGCTGGAGCGGCTGCGGCACTCGACCACCCGCTCGCTCCTCACGCGGCGCGACGTCATCGTGGTCGCCTCCGTCTCCGCGATCTACGGCCTGGGCTCGCCCGAGGAGTACGAGAAGCTGCACCTCATGCTCTCGGTGGGCAGGCAGCTGCCCCGCGACGAGATCCTCGCCACCCTCGTTCGGCAGCAGTACGAACGCAACGACGTGGAGCTGGCGGCGGGCAGGTTCCGCGCGCGCGGCGACGTGGTCGAGGTGTGGGCCGCCTACGAGGAGCGGCCGCTAAGGATCGAGTTGTGGGGCGACGAGGTCGACCGGCTCACGATGATCGACCCCGTGACGGGCGACGAGCTGTCGGAGCTGGACAGCGCCATGGTCTTCCCCGCCAAGCACTACGTGACCCCGTACGAGAAGCTGGCGCCCGCCATCGTCGAGATCGAGCACGACTTGGCGGGGCGCCTCGCCTACTTCGAGGCTACGGGCAAGCTCCTGGAGAAGCAACGCCTGAAGGAGCGCACGCAGTACGACCTCGAGATGTTGCGCACGCTCGGCTACTGCTCGGGCATCGAGAACTACTCGCGCTACCTGGAGCGGCGCCCGCCCGGCAGCACCCCCGGCACGCTGCTCGACTACTTCCCGGACGACTTCATCACCTTCCTCGACGAGTCGCACGTGATGCTGCCACAGGTGCGCGGCATGTTCAACGGGGACCGGGCCCGCAAGCAGACCCTGGTCGATTACGGCTTCAGGCTGCCCGCCGCCCTCGACAACCGGCCCCTCACGGAGGAGGAGTTCCTCGCCAAGGTCGGGCAGGTCGTGTTCGTCAGCGCCACCCCGACGGAGCGAGAGACGGGCATGTCCGACCAGGTGGTGGAGCAGGTCATCCGTCCCACCGGCCTGGTGGACCCGGGCGTGACCGTCAAGCCCAGCAAGGGTCAGATCGACGACCTCCTGTTCGCCGCCAGGCAGCGCGCGGAGCGGGGCGAGCGCGTGCTCGTCACGACGCTCACGAAGCGCATGGCGGAGGACCTCACCGAGTACCTCGCCACGCAGGGGTTGCGCGTGCGTTACATGCACTCCGACATCGACGCGGTGGAGCGCCAGGTCATCATCCGCGACCTCAGGCTCGGGCACTTCGACGTGCTGGTCGGCATCAACCTCTTGCGAGAGGGACTCGACCTGCCGGAGGTGAGTCTGGTGGCGATCCTCGACGCCGACAAGACGGGCTTCCTCCGGAGCGGCCGGTCGCTCATCCAGACCATCGGGCGGGCGGCGCGCAACGTCAACGGCGAGGTGTTCCTGTACGCCGACGAGACGAGCGACGCCATGCAGCTCGCCATCGACGAGACGAACCGGCGCAGGACCAAGCAGCTCGCCTACAACGAACGCCACGGCATCACTCCCGAGTCGGTGCGCAAGCGCGTGCACGACGTCATCCGCGGTGAGGACGATGGGGCCGGCGACGTCGCGCCGACCCCGCTCGACCCGTGGGAGCGCGAGCTCGTCTACGACGACGCCCGCCAGGAGCTGGCGCTACTCGAGAACGAGATGTGGGAGGCGTCCGAGGGGCTCGACTTCGAGCGGGCGGCCGCCGTGCGCGACCGCATCCGCGAGCTGGAGGCGCGGCTGCAGGGACGTGAGGTCGCCATGCCCACCCTGCCCGGCCAGGCGCCCAAGCACGCCGCTGTAAGGCCGGGCGGCGCCCGGGCCCGCCCGGCCGCCGGCAGCGGGAAGGCGCGGGCATGAGGCGAGCGCAGCGCGGCAGGGGTGACGGTGCGGCGAGCTGAGCGCGGCCGCCGCGCGCGGCGCCTGCTCGCCTGCCTCGTGGCGTGCTGGGGGGTCGCGACGGCGCAACCGTACGCGGCTGCCGGTGACTGGGCGCGACCGCACCGGGTCAAGACCGCCGAGCGCGCCGTTGCCGCGGTGGCGGCGGCGTGGCCCACGGCCGGGCCCACCGTCGCGTGGGCGGGGCAGGACGCCGTCTGGGCGGTGACGGGGGGAGCTGCTCCCGAGCGGCTCGCCGCGGCCGACAACGTGCGCGCCGTCAGCGCGGGGAGCGTGGGGGGCGAACTGGTCGTCGCCTGGGCGCAGCGCGACCGCAACACCGGACTCCACCACCACCTGCTCTGGCGTCACGGCGCCGTCACGGAACTCTTCACCGACCCGCTCGCCGTCGAGTTCACGGTGATGGAGCTGGGCGGGGTCGGCTACCTGGCGGCGGCGCTGCGCCGCGACGGTCGGGCCGAACTCACCCTGATCCCGGTGGACGGCGGCGAGTCGCGGGTCTTCCACCGCACCCCGCTCTCGGTGCGCGGCCTTACCTTCGCCGGCACCGCGGACGGCGGCGCGTGGGCCGCCTGGTTGCAGGGGAGGACGGAGCGGACCGAGTTCGGGGTGCAGGCCGAGTGGCACCCCTACGTGGCGTTGCTGCAGGCGGGAGACGTCGGCCCGGCGGCGGCCACGGCGCTCGGGGACGCCGAGGTCGCCGACGAGCGGCAGCGCGCCGTGGTCGCGGCGTCGCCCACGGGCGACGCGCGCGTCCTGTGGACGAGCGAGGACGGTGGCCTGGTGCTCGGCGAGGTCGCGGCGGTCCGCGGCGCCGCGCCTACGCTGGTGGGCGTGAGGACCGTCGGGGCCGACGGCCGGCCCCTCGCTGCCGCCTGGCCCCGCTTCTACTGGACCACCGGCACCAGCTTCGCCCTGCTCGACGCGAGCGACCCGGCCGGGACGCCCCGCAACGTCCTGTGGTCACCCGTCACCGTGGAGGGCGCCGCCTTCGCCAGCGCGACCGCCGCGTCGTCCCTCGGACCCGCCAACCTCCTCGCCTGGTACGGCCGGGCGCAAGGGGGTGGAGTGGAGCTCTGGGCCTCGAACGACACCGCGCCCATGCGCCCGGGGTGGACGGACCGGCTCGCCGCCCTGATGGGTTGGAACCCCTGGTTCGTGGCCGAGCAGGCCGTCGGACAGGCGCTCACCTCGCTCCTGGTCGGGGTGCTCGCCGTGCTGGCGGCCGTGCCCTTCCTACTGGTCGCCGTCCCCCTGACGGTGATCGCCGTGGGGCGCCGACGCCCGGTCGGCTTCGGGCCGGGCGCGCGCCCGGCGGGTGGGCGTCCCGCGGGCGGGCGCGCGGCGGGTGGGCCGGCGGCGGGCCTGGCGCTTGGCGCCCTCCCCCTGCTGGCGGCCGCCATCGCTCTCGCCGCGACGGGGGTCTACGGGGGCGACGCCCCGGCCGCGGCCGTCGGTGGGGTGGCGCTGGCGTTGGGAGTGGGATTCGCCGCCGGTGGCCTCGCCGCCCGCCGGGGGGATCGCGAGCTGCAGAGCACGGTCTTCCTGGCCGCCGCCACGACCATCTTCGCCGGCGTCGCCACTTGGTCGTTCATCACCTACGCGGCCTGGGCCCCCTTGGTGGGCCTGGCCTGACCGCACGCGCGCTGCGCGCCCGGCGGGCCGCGAGGCGCACAGCGCGCCGATGAACCGACCAGGTCGTGTGTTAGGCTGGCCCGGCATGAAGTTCAAGGTGGGCGACCACGTGGTTTACCCTTCCCAGGGGGCTGGGGTCGTGGCGGAACGGACCTCCCGCGTGGTGCTCGGGCAGGAACACGAGTACCTGAAGGTCGTTTTCGCCAGGGGTGACATGGAGGTGCTCGTCCCCGTCAAGCGAGGTCAGGAGGTGGGGCTCCGGCACACCGTCGGGGTGGACGAGGTGCCGCGCCTGCTCGAGTCGATCCGCGCCGCCGACCTGGCCCTGCCGGCCCAATGGCCGCCGCGCTTCCGCGCCGAGCAGGACATCCTCTCCGGCGGGAGCGCGTACGACCTGGCGCGGCTCTCCGGCGTCCTCGCCAAGCGCGACGCCGAGAAGGGCCTGGCCGCCACAGAGCGCGAGGTGCTCGACAACGCCCTCACCATGCTGGGCAGCGAGCTCGCCGTCGTGCTGGGAGTCGGCCTGGACGAGGCCGACGCGCTCCTACGCGAGGCCATGGCCCACCACGGCGTGTGACCGCCGACGAGACGCAGCCTTCCTCGGGTAGCACCGGGCAGGGCGTACGCGCGCACGCGCTCGCGCTGCTGGCACGCCACGGGCTCCGGGCCGACAAGGGGTTCGGACAGAACTTCCTGGTGGACCGCGCGGTGCTGGCCGCCATCGTGGGCGCCGCCGAGCTCGTGCCGGGCGAGCGGGTGCTCGAGGTCGGTCCCGGTCTCGGCGTCCTGACGCGCGCGCTGCTCGACGCCGGCGCGGCCGTGACGAGCGTGGAGCTGGACGCCAGGCTCGTGCCGGTGCTCGAGACCGAGTTCTCGGCCGAGCTGGGTCGGGCGGACGCCGGCGGTCTCACCCTCGTCCGCGGTGACGCGCTACGCTTCGACCTGGCCGCCGTGGGCGAGGGCGCCAAGCTCGTGGCCAACCTGCCGTACAACGTGGCGACGCCCATCGTCGCCCGCCTGCTGGAGTCGGGGCGCTTCGCGCGCCTCGTCTTCCTGGTGCAGCGCGAGGTAGGCGAGCGGCTGTGCGCCGCCCCCGGCACCCCCGCGTTCGGCGCGCTGTCGCTCCTCGTGGCTCATTTCGGGACCGCGAAGGTTGTTAGGCACGTGCCACCGGGGGCGTTCCTGCCGGCGCCGAAGGTGACCTCGACCGTGATCCGCATCGACACGGACCCGGCGGCGCGGCCGGACCCCGCGCTGTTCGCGCTCATCCACTCCGCCTTCGCCCACCGCCGCAAGACGCTCGTCAAGAACCTGCAGTACGCGGGCACCGAGCGCGCCGCCGCCGAGGCGGCCGTCGCGGCGGTCGGCCTCGATCCCCGGGTGCGAGCGGAGCAGCTCGGCCTACCCGAGTTCGGCCGCCTGGCCGCACGCCTGGGCCTGGCAGCCGGCGTCCCACCTGCCTCATGAAACGGCGAGTATACTGCTCCAAGCGACAACATCTCCCGGCCCCGACCCACCAGGTCAGGTTGCGCCGGTAGGAGCAGAGAGCGAATGGCGCATTTCTTCGTGGTCGGCGACGCCACCGTCGACCAGATGTACTTCGTGAACGACTTCCCCGAGCACGGCGGCGAGGTCCCGGCCGTGCGCGCGGTCATGGAACCCGGCGGCTCCGGCGGCACCGTCGCCACCGTCCTGGCGCGCCTCGGCAACCCCACGCGCATCGCCACCCGCGTCGGGACCGGCCCGTTCTCGGCGCTCGCCCTACGCAACATCGTCGACGCGGGTGTCGACACCTCGCTGATCCAGAAGGACCCCGACCTGCAGACCAGCTCGATCATGCTGATCATCACGCCCGACGCCCAACGCACCATGATCAGCGCCGCCGGCGCCAGCCGCCAACTCGATTCGGCCGAGCTCGAAGAGGCCGCGGTGGCCGAATGCGACGCGCTCGTCATGAGCGCCTACAGCCTCATCGGCGGCCCGCAGAAGGAGTACGCCCTACAGGCCCTGGCGTACGCCCACAAGCACAAGCTGACCACGTTCGTGGACCTGGGCACCGGCGCCGTGAAGGCCATGCAGCGCCGGCTCGTCGACACCCTGCGCGACGTCGACTACTGGTTGATGAACGAGCACGAGCTCTACCTGTTGACCGGGCGCTCGTCCATCTCGGACGCCGTCCACGACCTGCGCGGCGTGGGCGTTGAGCAGCTGGTGGTCAAGGTCGGGGCCATGGGCTCCATCGTGATAACGGCCGAATCGAACGAGCTGGTGGAGGCGCACGAGATCGACGTGGTCGTCGACTCCACCGGCGCCGGCGACTACTTCACGGCCGCGTTCGCGCACGCCGTCATGGCCGGCCACGACATCCACGAGGCCGCCCGCTACGGCAACGTGGCCGGCGCGCTGAACACCACCAGGGTGGGGGCCCAGAGCCTGGTGCTGGACGAGGCCACGCTGCGGCGCCACGCGGCCGTGCTGTCAGATGCGCCAGCCTGAACGCCGCCGGCGGCCACGACCCCTCGCCCCTATCCTCCTCGCCCTCGTCCTCCTGGCAGGGGCGGGCGCCGCGGCGGCGCAGGCGGGTTCCAACGCGGGGCGCTTCGACGCGGCTTGGGACCTGGTCGCCACGCGCTACTGGCACCTGGAACGCACGGGCGTCGACTGGGACCAGGTGCGCGCCGACTACAGGCCGCGGGCGGTGGAGGCGCCGGACGACGCGGCGCTCTACGCGCTGCTCGAGGAGATGTACTCCCTTCTCGGCGACGACCACTCCGTCTTCGTTCCCCCTGACCGCGTCGCCGAGGTGCGCGCCGAGTACGGCGACCTGCCGTGCGTGATGCTCCTCGGCGCGGCGAGCGGCGGCAGGGCCACCGCGGCCGCCGCCCTCCCGCTGCTCGCTCGCGCCCAGGGCGCCGTCGTGCCGCTCACCGACGAGGCGCGGCTGGCCAACGTCCGCTACGGGGTCGCGGCGGCGGGCGTCGGCTACGTGCGCCTGCCGGACCTGGCCTCGGACGGCGCCGCGGCGGCCGTCCGCACCGCGGTGACCGCGCTCGAGAGCGCGGGCGTCGGAGCGCTCGTCCTCGACCTGCGCGGCAACCCGGGCGGCCGCCTCGTGACGATGATGCAGGTGGCCGGCGTGTTCACCAGCGGCTTCATCTGGCGCACCATCACCAGCTGGACGTTGCCGCTCCCGTACCCGGCCATCGGGCTGACGCACACCGACCTGCCGCTCGTGGTCCTCATCGACGGGGGCGTCAACAGCGCCGCCGAGGGACTGGCGGGCGGCCTGCAGCAGCGCGGCAGGGCGGTGGTGGTGGGCGAGCGCAGCGCCGGCAACGTGGAGGCCCTCCTGCCCTTCTGCCTGCGCGACGGCTCGCAGGCGTGGATCGCCACGGGCGTCCTCGCCCCGATCGGCGGGCCGACCTGGGAGGGGCGCGGCGTCGAACCCGACGTCGCCGCCACCTCCGACACGGCGCTGGCGGCGGCCCTCGCCTACCTGGCGTCGCTGAAGGGCGAGTAGTGAGCACGGGCGCCCCGGCGGACATCGTCCGCGTGTCCGCGCACCTCTGGTCAGTCCGGCTGCCCTGCGACACGTTGCCGCCCTACGACCACGTCAACGCATACGTGGTGGCCGGCGGCGGCGTGGCCGTGGTGGTGGACCCGGGGTCGAACCGACCCGAGGCGCAGGCCATGCTCCGCGCCGCCCTGACCGCGGCCGGCGCGCGGCTCCTCAAGGGCATCGCGCTGACGCACACGCACCCAGACCACGTGGACGGGGTGCCGCCACTGGCGGCCTACGAGGCGGACCGGAACGGCACGGCCCCGCCGCTCCTCGTCCACGCCGCCGAGGCGGGGAACCTGCCCGACCGGAACGTGACCTACCTGGCCGACGGCCGCGTGCTCACCGTTGGCGACGCGACCATGACCGCGCTGCACACCCCCGGTCATAGCCCCGGTCACCTCACCTTCGTCGTGGCGGGCCCCGCCGGCGAGGTCGAGGCGGCACTGGTCGGCGACCTGGCGGTGGCGACCGGCTCGGTCTGGGTCGGGCTGCCCGAGGGCGACGTCAGCGCCTACCTCGCCACCCTCGAGCGCGTAGCCGCGATCGGCGCTCCCCTGCTGGCCCCGGGCCACGGCGCGCTCATCGAGAACCCTGTGCGACGGCTACAGGAACTGGCGGCCCACCGCCGCGAGCGCGAGGCGCAAGTGCTCGCCGCGCTCGCGGTGGGCAGCGCCACCGCCGCCGAGATCACCCGCCGCGTCTACCCGGGCCACCCGGACGCCGTGCTGGCGCTGGCGGAGCAGACCGTCCTCGCGCACCTGGTCAAGCTGATGCGCGAGATGAAGGTCGTCCACCTCGGCGACGACCACCGCGGCCCGTACGCGTTGCGGGGCTGAGGCGCCTCGGCCCGCGCCGCTAGTCGGGCCAGTCGAGGAGGGCCGCCCTGAGCGCCGCCGACTCGGGTTGCAGGGACTCGACGCGCTTCGGCGCCGCCGCGAAGCGCCGCAACTGGGCGGGCACGTCCGGTGCCATTCCCGTCGCCCGCAGCACGGCCTCGGGGAACTTGGCGGGGTGCGCGGTGGCGAGGACCAACGCGGGCACCGCGGCCTCGCCCTCGGTTGCCGCCCTGAGCCGTTCGAGCGCCGCCAGGCCGACGGCGGTGTGCGGGCACACGAGGCGGCCGCCGGCGAGGGACGTGGCTCGCATGGTCGCGAAGGTCGCGTCGTCGTCGATGGCCAGGCCCGTCACCCGGCGGCGCATGTCCTCGCCCAACCACGCGTGCAGGCGCTCGAAGTTCGACGGCGCACCCACGTCCATGGCGTTGGACGGCGTGGCCACGCCGGCGGCGAAGGCGAAGGCGTCGGCGGCGCCCGCCAGGTAGCGGGGGAAGTAGTCGTTGCGGTTGTGGGCGGCGAGGAAGCCGGCCACGGCCAGGCCCGCCTCGGCCGCCAGCATCCCGGCGGTGAGGTTGCCGAGGTTGCCGCTCGGCACGACCACGCGCAGCGCCTCCTCCGCGCCCCGCGCCTCCCACACGCGCGCCGTCCCCCACAGGTAGTAGAGCGCCTGCGGCAGCAGGCGGCCGACGTTGATGGAGTTGGCCGACGTCAGCCTCAAACCCTCCAGCGCCGGGTCGGCGAACGCCGCCTTGACGAGGCGCTGGCAGTCGTCGAAGGTGCCCTTCACGGCGAACGCCCTCACCCCCGGGCGCTCGGCGGTGAGCTGCGCCTCCTGCACGGGGCTGACGCCGCCAGAAGGGTACAAGACCGCCACCCTCACGTTGGGAACGCCCGAGAAGGCGTCCGCCACGGCGCTGCCAGTGTCGCCCGAGGTGGCCACGAGGACGGTCACTGCGGCGCCCCGCCGCTCGAGCGCCGCCCCCATGGAGCGCGCCAGCGAGCGCGCCCCCACGTCCTTGAACGCCGCCGTCGGGCCGTGGAACAGCTCCAGCAGGTAGACGTCGCCCGGCAACTCGACCACCGGCCACGGGAAGTCGAGGCCCTGCGCAACCGCCTCCGCCGCCTCCTCCCCCATGTAGACCGGCAGCACGAGCCGCGCCAGCGCGGCCGGGCTCCCGGCCGCCGCCCAGCCGTCCGGCAGCGGCGGAACGGCGGTCGGCCAGTAGAGCCCGCCGTCGGGGGCGATGCCCTCGAGGATGGCCTCCTCGAAACCGACCTCGCCGGCGCCCCGCCGTGTGCTGCGGTAGCGCATCACAGCTCCTCGACGCCGGCCGCGTCGGCGGCCGCGCCCGTTGGCGCCGCGGGCCGCGCCAACGGGCGGGGTCCCGAGTCGCCGGCGGCGGCGGCGAGCACGTCGGCGACGACGCCGCTGGCCGTCGAACCGGCGCCGGCGCCCGCGCCGCGCACGTAGACCTCGCCGACCTGAGCGCCCGTGAAGAGCAGCGCGTTGGTCCCGCCCGTCGTGAGGAGGGGGTGCCCGAGCGCTAGCGACACCGGGCGC
The DNA here is from genome assembly GCA_019454765.1 of Trueperaceae bacterium. Classification (NCBI taxonomy): domain Bacteria; kingdom Thermotogati; phylum Deinococcota; class Deinococci; order Trueperales; family Trueperaceae; species Trueperaceae bacterium. Next base: position 162,001 of record JACFNR010000001.1, read on the forward strand.
ACCCTCGCCTCCCAGGCTTGCCCGCGCGCCACCACGCTGCCCACGAGCCGGACGCGCCTTCCTCGGCGCGCCTCGGCCGCCAACGCCTCCGGCGTCAGGTCCGTGATGCCCCGGGCGGCGGTCCGCACCGCCTGCCACGCGATGTTCGGTTCGAACGCCAGGCGGGCGAGCAGGGTCAGCTTGTGGGCCGCGTCGACGCCCTCCACGTCGAGGCTCGGCTCCGCCTCCGCGTAACCCAGCCGTTGCGCCTCGGCCAACGCCTCGGCGTACGCGACGCCGTCGTCCATCATGCTGAGGATCACGTTGCAGGTGCCGTTCAGGACAGCGTGCAGGCTGACGGGGTCCGAGCCGCGCAGGGCGCCGGAGAGCACGCCGACAGCGGGCGTGCCCGCCATCACCGCCGCCTCGAAGTGGACGCGCCCCGCCTCGAGGTGGGGCAGGTACTCCCCCCACCGTTCCGCCAGCGCCGCCTTGTTGGCCGTGACGAGCCGCTTGCCCGCGGCGAGGTGCGCCAGCGACAGGTCGGCGGCGACGCCGGTGCCGCCCGCCACCTCGACGACGATGTCGGCGTCGTCGAGGACGGCCGGGTCGGTGGTGACGAGCCGGCGCCAGCCGGGGAACTCGCGCGGCTTGTCCTCATCGCGCACCAGCACGCCCAGGACCTCGAGCCCTGGCCGTTCGGCCAGCATGGCGGCGGCACGCCCACCCACCGTGCCGGCCCCGATGAGCGCGACCTTCGTCGCGAGACGGCCACCACGCCGCGCGGTCTGGTAGATTCGTTGGTCGGTAGCGTCCGGCTGGTTCACGGGCGCACTCTATCACTTACGTTGCGCGTCCCAGACGCGCCAACTGCCGGTCGTTGGCGCGTGGGCGCCGAGGAGAAGGATGCTCCAGGTAGGTATCGTCGGCTTGCCCAACGTGGGCAAGAGCACCCTGTTCAACGCCATCACCCGCGCCGGTGTCGAGGCAGCCAACTACCCGTTCGCGACGATCGACAAGAACGTCGGGGTGGTGAGCGTGCCCGACGAGCGCCTGGCCGTCTTGCAGCGCCAGAACTCCAAGGGCGACCGGGTGCCGGTGATCGTGCCCACCCACGTCGAGTTCGTCGACATCGCGGGCCTCGTCAAGGGTGCCCACAAGGGCGAGGGGTTGGGTAACCAGTTCCTCGGCCACGTCCGAGAGGTGGCCGCCATCCTGCACGTGGTGCGCTGCTTCGACGACGACAACGTCGTGCACGTCTCGGGGGAGGTCGACCCGCTGACCGACATCGACGTCATCGACACCGAGTTGCTGTTGGCCGACATCGCCACCCTCGAGCGCCGGCTGGAGCGGCTGAGGCGGAGCGCCAAGGGGAACCCGGAGGACGCCGCCTGGTTGCCCGGGCTCGAGCGGCTGCTGGCGGAGCTGAGCGGCGGGCGTGCCGCGCGCGATTCCGCCATCGAGCTGCCCCCCGACCTGGGCCTCCTCACGGCCAAGCCCGTCATCTACGTCTGCAACGTGGCCGAGGCGGACGTCGTCACGGGCAACCGCCACGTCACTGCGGTGAAGGAGCACGCCGCGAGGCTGGGCGCCGACGTCGTCGTCATCTCGGCACGCATCGAGGAGGAGCTGGCGCAGCTGGAGCAGGACGACGCGAGGGCGTTCCTCGCCGACATGGGACTCGAGGAGCCCGGCCTCGACCGGCTCGTCCGCACGGCCTACCACACGCTCGGCCTGCTCACCTTCCTGACCGCCGGCGAGAAGGAGGTGCGCGCCTGGACGGTGCGCGCCGGAGCCAAGGCCCCGCAGGCGGCCGGGGAGATCCACTCCGACTTCGAACGCGGCTTCATCCGCGCCGAGGTCGTCAGCTACGAGGACCTCGTCGCGGCCGGCAGCATCGCCAACGCGCGGGCTAAGGGGCGGTTGCGACTCGAGGGCAAGGATTACGTCGTCAAGGACGGCGACGTCATGAACTTCCTCTTCAACGTGTGAGCCGCCGCGCGGCGCGCGGCGCCGGCCCCACGTGAGCCACGAAGCTGCGCCGGAACCCGGGCGGGACTATCCTCACAGTCACGAGCGGCTCGCGCCCGGCGGCGTCGGCGCGCAGCCTGCGTCGAGAGGTGGCGAGAGGTGGGCAGCGCGCGTGGCACCGAACAGCTCTCCCGTTCCCGCACGTTCGGGGCGGGCGACGTGGTGCTCTACCCGGGACCGCCGGGCGACCTCTACCAGGTGGTCTCCGGGCTCGTGAGGCTCCACGCGGTCGACGGCGACGGACTCGGCGCGACCCTCCGCTACGTGAAGCCGGGCGGCTACTTCGGGGAGGAGGCCGTCACCGGCCGACCGCGGCGCTACTTCGCCGAGGCGGTCACCGCGGCCGCCGTGACGGTGCTGGATCCGCACTACCTGTCGGGCGCCGACGTCCGCGCGCTTGCGCTCGACCTGGCCGTGGCGATCGACCGCCTGAACCGCTCGGTGCTCCGCCTGGCCACGCGGCCCCTCAAGGCGCGGGTGGCGGCCGAGTTGCTCGAGCTGTCGGACTCCGCCATCGCCTCCGTGTCGGAGGAGGGCGTCGCGACCGTGCGGATGACCCACGACGAGCTGGCCGCGGCGGTCGGCTCCGTGCGCGAGACCGTGACGAAGGTCATCGGCGAGCTCGTGCGCGCCGGGGCGTTGCGGGCGGGTTACGCCAAGCTCGTCATCTTGGACCCCGACCTCCTGACCGAGATCGCGGACGCCTGACGCACTGCGCGGCGCCGGTCAGAACACCGGCCCGACGCGGAAGCTGAACACGCCGGTGGGGTGCCGCTCGCTGAAGGCGTAGTCGAGGCGGATGGCGGGCAGCACGAGGCCGCTGAACCCCAGGTTGACCTGCACGCCCAGACCGGCACCCGCGAAGATGGGCGTCTCGTACTCGCCGAACTCCGGCACGCCGGATGCCCAGCCCACGTCGACGAACGCCAGACCGATCACCGTCTGCGTGGCCACCGTGGAGAGCCCGAAATCGTAGCGGTACTCGAACGAGGTCGTCACGTAGGTTCGCGACAGGTCGAAGTCCTCGAGGGTGTATCCCCTGATCTGGGTGGCGACGTCGTTCGTGCGTCCGACCGTGAAGCGCTTGCTCGACGGGTAGAGCCCGCCGAACTGGTGGCCGACGTCGAGGCGGGCCGCGAAGACGTGATGCTCGTCTTGCACCTGCTCCGGCGCGATGTCGGCGAGCTTCACGTAGCCGCGCACCCCGAGGGCCACCTGCTCGTAAACGTACGGCGTGCGCGCCCCGCCGACGAGGAAGTCGTTGCCGAAGCCGACGCCGCCCGCGCCGTAGGCCGACAGCCCGTCGGAGGGGAAGTTCGTGTCGGTGCGCGAGTCGTAGGTCACGCGTAGCCCCGTGAACGCCGACAGGCCGCTCGTGGGCAGGTACTGCACGGCGTCGCCGCTCGGCAGGGAGCACTTCGTCGGGTTGGTCACGACGCCGCCGGCGACGTCGCACGCCCCGATGGGCGGCTCGAGCTTGTACTCGTTGTAGGCCCCGTTGGCGTTGAACTGCAGGTAGGTGTGGTCGGCGATCGGCCGCCCGACACCGAAGCTGAGCCCCGTCGAGCGCACGGTGTACTCCCCGACGCGCACGTGGTTCTCGGGGACGTCCGCCAGGCCGGGGTGGAGGATCGTCGTCTGGTTGTCGGCCGACAACGGGTTGTTGTTGTTGACGACGCTGAAGAGGGTCAAGTTGACGGCGGTGGGGACCTCCTGGAGGTCGAAGGCGTCGAGGTAGAGCCACGGGATCGCGTACGCCACCCTCCCGCCGAGCATGATGCCGATGTCGGTGTTGACGACGTCCACCTCCGCGCTCACCGTGTGGCCGAGACCGAGGAAGTTCTTCTCCGAGTACTCGACGCTGCCCGAGAAGCCCGTGTCGGTGGCGTAGGTGGCGGCGGGCCTCAGCTGGCCGGTCTGGCGCTTGGCGAGCTGGATCACGACGAGCGCCTCGTCGGGAGCCTCGACGGGCTCGAGCGAGTAGTTGATCACGTCCACGACCCCGAGGCCCGCCAGCTGGCGAAGGCCGTCGACGATCTGCTTGTCGGACACGACGGAGCCGACCTCGGGCAGGTAGCGCGTGACCACGGACTCGCGCGTGGAGCTCGGCTCCCCCTCATAGCGCAGCTCGTAACCGGCGGTCTTCAGCTCCGTTATGCGCTGGACGTAGGTGCCGTCGTCGTAGGAGAAGTCGGGTCGCGTCACCACGCGGTAACCGGCGGCCTGGTAGGCCCGGACGATGCTCTGGAAGTCCTCCACGGCGAGCACGGAGGTGAACGTGTCCCCCACCTCGAGCTTGAGGACCTTCATCAGGTCGGCGGTGGGCAGAACGGTGTTCCCCTCGATCACGATGCCATCGACCGCCCCGGCCGTCTCGGGGGCGCCGAGGCGGAACGTCACGCGCACGCCGCCGCTGGGCGACACCGCCGCCTGGAGTTGCACGTCCGACGACCGCCCGCGCGCCAGGCGCTTCACCTCGGTGAGAAGCTCGTCGTAGTTGAAGAGGTCGCCCGGCCGGATGGCGAGCCGGCCCGGGTCGACGCCCAGCGCCGTGGTGTCGATGGAGGCGATGCGCAGCTCCAGCACGCGGACCGTGAGCACGCCCCCCTCCAGGCTGGTGGTCGCGGTGTCGACGCCGCTGCCGCGGTAGCCGAGGTTCCAGTAGCGCGTGGCCACGGCCTGGACCGTCGACTCGTAGAGGGGCAGCTGGAACTGACCCTCCTTCTCGAGGCCCTGGAAGATGGCGGCGAGGTCGCCGCCGGTCAGGACGGTGTTGCCCTCGAACACGACCGACCGGATGGCGGCCGACTCGTCGACCGTGTACGTGAGCCGCACCGGCACGTCGGCCGCGCTGCCGGCGAGGTCGGGCGCGGGGGCGACGCTCAGGTCGACCTCCACGTCGAACGGGAACCCAGCCTGCCGGTAGAGCTGGCGGATGGTGTCCTTGGCCTCCTCGGCGCGCGTGGTGTTGTACACGCGCCCCGGTTCGAGCAGGTTGTTGACGCGCAGCGCGTCGAGGAGCGAGGCGGCGGGCACGCTCGGGCTGTCCGCGATCTCGATCTCGCCGACGCGCGGGTTCTCCTTCACCGCGATGATGAGCACGGGGCCGGCCGGCGACGACTCCAGCGCCACCGTGACCTCCTCGAAGGTCCCGAGGCTGTAGACGCGGTTGCGCTCCGCCTCGAGGTCGACGGTCGCGACGGCCGTGCCGACCCGGGACGTCACGATGGTGCGGACGATGTCGGCGTAGGTCGTCGTGCCGGTGACCCGCACCTCCGCGAGCCTCCCCTGCAACGCTCCCTGCCCGTGGACGGTGGCGGTTGCGAGCAGCAGGAGCAGGACGGCGGACAGGCCACGTAGCGACATGCGCGCAGTGTACCGGAGGCGGCGTGAGAGGACTAAGAGAGCACGTGCCCGGCGCCCGGCGCCGCGGTTATGATTCCGCCATGACCGAGCCGAGCCACAAGACCGCGCCGCGCGAGGCGCCGAACGAGGCCGCCGTCGTCGCCGCAGCAGCCGAGGCCATCAGCAGCGCGACGAGGCTCGCGCCGGACGTCGCGCTCGTGTTGGGTTCGGGGCTCGGACCGTTGGCCGACCTGGTCGAGAACGCCACCGCCATCCCCTACGCGGCGGTGCCGGGCATGCCTGTCGCCACGGCCCCGGGTCACGCCGGCAGGTTCGTGGTGGGCCACCTCGGTGGGCGCGCCGTCGTCGCAATGCAGGGGCGGGTGCACCCGTACGAGGGGTTCGATGCGCGCGAGTGCAGCTTCCCCATCGCGGTCATGCACGCCCTCGGCGCCCGTTCGCTCGTGGTGACGAACGCCTGCGGCGGACTCGACCCCGCGTTCGCGGCGGGCGACCTCATGTTGCAGCTCGACTACATCAACTTCACCGGCCAGAACCCACTCATCGGCCCCAACGACGACGCCGCCCACCCGCGCTTCCCCGTCATGTTCGACTGTTACGACCCCGAGTACGTCAGGCACGCTCGGGCCGTGGCGCTCGCCGAGGGGATCCACCTGCGCGAGGGCGTGTACCTCGCCATCACGGGTCCGACGTACGCCACCCGCGCCGAGCTGCGCGCCTTCCGCACCCTCGGGGCGGACGCGGTGGGCATGTCGACGGTCTTCGAGGTCATGCGGGCGCGCCACCTGGGCATGCGCGTCCTGGGGATCTCGACGGTGACCGACATGGCGCTGCCGGACCGGGACGAGCACGCCACCGGCGACGAGGTCCTGGCCGTGGCGCAACGGAGCGGAGCGACCTTCCGGCGCCTCGTGCTGGCGGTCCTGCCGGGGCTGTGACCGTCGCGACGACCGGGCGCGGTTGCGGGCGGCGGTGGGCCGCGTGAGCCGCCTCTCCCCCATCGACATCCAGCACGCGGAGTTCCCGCGCCGCTCGCTCGGTTACGACCGGCGTGAGGTCAGGGCCTTCCTCGAGCGCCTCGCCCTCGAGGTCGAGGCGGCGCTGAAGGACGCGCAGGGACTGCGGCGCCGCCTGGCGGAGGCCGAGGCGGAGGTCGAGCGGCTGCGCGGCGCCGAGGCCGACCTGCAGCAGGTCGTGCTGGCGGCGGAGCGGATCGCCACGGACGTGCGCGAGAACGCCAAGCGCGAGGCGGAGCTGCTGCTGGAGGAGGCGGAGCGGGCGCGCCGGGCGCGCCTGGAGGGCGTCGAGTCGGCCGCGGTGGGGGCCAGGGCCGAGCTGGAGCGGCTGACGCTCCAGAGACGGCTCTTCAAGGAGCAGTTCCGGGGCCTCCTGGCGGCGTACGCCGCGGCGCTCGACGCCGACGACGCGTTGGCGCCGGCCGCGCCGCGCCGCGCCGGCGCGGCCGAACCCGACGACAGCGCCGCTCAGGGGGCGCTCCTGGACGACAGCGCCGCGCCCTGATCGGGTGCGCGGGCCCAGAGCCGGCGTCAGGCGCTAGGGCGGAGCCTGGCGAGGGCGGCGTCGAGGGTCTTCCACGGCAGGGCGGCGCACTTGACCCTGGCGGGCAGCTTGGCGACGCCCGCGAGGAGCTTCAGGTCACCGAGTTCGACTCCGGGCGCCTCCCCCCTTATCAACCGCTGGAAGGCGGCGGACAGCGCCGCCGCGTCGGCGAGCGTGGCGCCCGCGACGGCCGTGGTCATCAGGCTGGCGCTCGCCTGGGAGATGGCGCAACCCTCGCCGACGAAGCTGATCTCGGCGACGACGTCGGTGCCCGCCTTGACGTACAGCGTCAGCTCGTCGCCGCAGCTCGGGTTGATACCCTCCTGCACGACGTCGGCGCCCGCCAGCTCGCCGTGGTGGCGCGGGCGCCTGTAATGGTCCATGATCACTTCCTGGTAGAGCTCGTCGAGCAGGCTCACGCCCTCACCCCGAAGCGGGACGCGACGGCGGCGACGGCGGCGGCGAAGCGCTCGACCTCCTCGCGCGTCGTGTAGACGTAGAAGCTGGCGCGCGCCGTGGCGGGCGCGCCGAGTACCTTGCCCAGCGGTTGGGCGCAGTGGTGCCCCGCGCGCACGGCGATGCCCTGCAGGTCGAGCGCCGTGGCGACGTCGTGGGCGTGGAGGCCCTCGACCTCGAAGGCGACGACGCCGCCGCGGTCGGGCCCGCGCGGCCCGAACGTCCTCACGCCGGGCACCTCGTCGAGGAGCGAGAGCGCGAGCTCCGCCAGGTGCGCGTCGTGGCGCGCCACGGCGGCCATGCCGAGCCCGTCGAGGTAGTCGACAGCGGCGCCGAGCCCGACGGCCTCCGCCACGCTGGGCGTGCCCGCCTCGAAGCGCATCGGGATGTCTGCGTAGGTGCTGCCCTCCAACGTCACGCGCTCGATCATCTCGCCGCCGCCGAGGAACGGCGGCATGGCCGCCAGCACCTCCTCGCGCGCCCACAAGGCACCTATGCCGGTGGGTCCGAGCATCTTGTGGCCGGAGAAGGCGTAGAAGTCGCAGTCGAGTTCCGCCACGTCTACAGGCAGGTGCGGCGCCCCCTGGGCGCCGTCGATCAACGCCAGCGCCCCGGCGTCGTGGGCGAGCCTGACCACCTCCGCGACCGGGTTGATGGCCCCCAGCACGTTGCTCATGTGGAAGGTCGCCACGAGGCGGGTGCGCGGCGACAGCGCGGCGGCGAGGGCCGCGAGGTCGAGGCGTTGCGCCGGCGTGAGGGGCACGAAGCGCAGGACGGCGCCGAGGTCGCGCTGCAGGAACTGCCACGGCACGAGGTTGGCGTGGTGCTCGGCCACGCTGAGGACGATCTCGTCGCCAGGGCGCAGGTTGGCGCGTCCCCAGCTGGCGGCGACCAGGTTGATGGCCTCGGTCGCGTTGCGGGTGAACACGAGCGAGCGCGGGTCCGGCGCGCCGATGAAGCGCGCCACGTTGGCGCGGGCCGCCTCGTACGCCTGCGTGGCCTCCTCGGCCAGGGTGTGCGCCCCGCGGTGGACGTTGGCGTGGTGGTGCTCGTAGTAGTCGCGCATGGCGTCGAGCACCTGGCGCGGCCGTTGGCTGGAGGCGGCCGAGTCGAGGTAAGCGAGCGGACTGCCGTTCACCTCGCGCGCCAGGATCGGGAAGTCCCGCCTGATCGCCGTGACGTCGAGATCGCTCATCGACGCCGAGTCTACCGTCGGTCGGGGTCCAAGGGTGCGCGCACGGCAACCGTGCGCGCACGGTCGCCGTGCGGCGCACGGCGACGGGACGGGCCGCGCCGCACCATGGCGGTACACTCGGCGGGTGCGGCTCGTTGACCTGACGCAGCTGAACTTCCGCAGCCTGCTCACGCAGCGCTTCGAGTTCCCACCCGGCGTCGTGGCGGTGGTGGGGCGCAACGCTGCGGGCAAGAGCAACCTCCTGGCGGCCGCCTACCTGGCTTGCACCGGGGAGGTCGTCGGCGGGCGGTTGGCGCGCCAGGTGCGGCTCGGCGAGGAGGAGGCGTACGTGGCCGCCACCGTCGAGCACGCCGAGGGCCTCTCCCGCATCGAGGTCGGCCTGGCGCCCGGCAGGAAGGTCGTCAAGGTCGACTCCCAGGCCGCGCGGGTCGGGGACGTGGCGCGCGTCGTGAGCGCCGTGCTGCTTACGCCCGAGGACGCCGACCTCGTGCACGGCCCCCCTGCGTCGAGGCGCGGCTACCTGGACGGGCTCCTCGCCAAGCTGTCGCCGCGCTACGCCTCCATGGCCCGCGAGTACGGGCGCGTTGTGGAGCAGCGCAACGCGCTCCTGCGCGCGGGCGAGAGCGGGGCCAGCCTGGAGGTGTGGAGCGACCGCTTCGTGACGCTGGGCACGGAGCTCTCGGCCGTGCGGGACCGCGCGATGCTTCGCCTCGCGCCGCTGGCGAGCGCCATCTACCGCGAGGTGGCGGGAGCGGCCGCCGAGGGCGGGGAGCTTCGGCTGAGCCTCAGGCGCTCGCACGAGGAGGGCGGGCTCGCCGAGGCGCTGGCGGCGAGCGCCCGCCTCGAGTCGCTCAGGGGGCAGACGCTCGTCGGCCCGCACCGCGACGACCTCTACCTGGAGCTGGGCGGCGTGGGATTGCAGGAGTACGGTTCGCGCGGCGAGGCGCGCACCACCGCCCTCGCCCTCCGGGCAGCCGAGTACAGGCTCCTGAGCGAGAAGCACGGGGAGCCGCCCGTCCTGCTCATCGACGACTTCACGGCGGAGCTCGACGCGGGCAGGCGGGAGTACCTCCTGGCCCTCGCCGCCGCGACGCCGCAGGCGCTGGTCTCCGGGACGGAGCCGCCGCCCCGCTACGACCAGCTCGTCGAGCTGGTGCGGGGGCGCGTCCACGCCACGGAGCGTTGCCATGCGTGAGAGGCACGTGTCCGAGCTCCTGGCGGAGGTGTTCCGCCGTGGCGGCATGAAGCGCGGCGTGCGCCGCGCCGAGGCCGTCCTGCTGTGGCGCCGGCTCGTCGGCCCGGAGCTGGCGGCGTTCAGCACGGCCCTGACGCTGCGCGACGGCGTGCTCTACGTGAACGTGAGCGACTCGGAGACGGCCATGCACCTGACGCTGGAGCGGCACCGCTTCATCGCCGCCTTCCGCGAGCGCTTCGGGGTGACCGACGTGCGCGAGATCCGCTTCCAGGTCGGGCGGGTCGACGGGAGCGGACCGGAGCCGATGGCCGCGCCGCCCCCGCCCCCGCCCCCCGGAGCCGAGCTGCGACGCCTCCGCGAACGGCTCGCGCGGCTCGAGCTTCCGCCTGAGGTGCACGAGGAGGCGCTCGCCGCGGGCCGGAGCCTGCTGACGCTGCAGGCCGCGCGCCGCGCCGCGGGGTGGGTGCCTTGCCCGACCTGTGGCGCCCTCCACGACGGGCCGCTGCGTCCCCTCACCGCCAAGGAGGCGGCGCTGCGCGAGGCGGGTCGGCGGGACGCCACCCTGGAGCTCCGGCGCGAGCTATGCGAGACCTGCGCGCGCTACGCGCGCGAGGGCCGCGTGGTGGCCGCGGCCCGTGCCCTGCGGGCGACGCCGCTCGCCGTTCCCGCCACCCTCGCCGAGGACGAGCTGGCCGTGGCGCGCCACCTGGCGGCGCGCGCTCTAGACGAGGCCATCGCCGCGCTTCTGCCCGCCGCCGTCTCCGACCCGCGGCTCGCCGGCCAGCTCGAGGCCGCGGCGCGCCACCGCCTCGCCCTGAAGACGCTGACCCCGCCCGCCTCGTTCAGCCACGCCGACCTCACGAACCTCGACCCGCGCCTCGGACCGGTGCTGGCGCTCACGGACGACGGGCAGGCGCCGGCGCCCGGGGCGCCTTGACGCCGCCCGCGGCAGTCCCATTGGAGCCATATCCATGACCAGACCTGTGGTGATGATCATCCTAGACGGCTTCGGCCTCGCCGCCCCCGGCCCCGGCAACGCGGTGGACCTGGCCGCCACCCCCACCTTCGACGCCATCTGGCGCGACAGGCCGCATACGGAGCTGGCGGCCTCCGGGGTCGCCGTCGGGCTGCCAGCCGGGCAGATGGGCAACAGCGAGGTCGGCCACCTCAACCTGGGAGCGGGCCGCGTCGTGAAGCAGAGCCTCACCTACCTCCAGGGGTTGATCGACGACGGCACGTTCTTCGACAACGCCGCGCTGCTGCGGTCGTGCCGGGCCGCGGCCGGCCACACGCTGCACCTGCTCGGCCTCGTCAGCGACGGCGGCGTCCACTCGGACATGAGGCACCTGCTGGCGCTCGTCGAGCTCGCGCAGCGAGAGGGCGTCGACCGGGTGAGGGTGCACGCCTTCACGGACGGGCGCGACGCCGCGCCCGACGGCGCCCGGCGCTACCTGGCGACCCTGGAGGAGCGCCTGGCCGCTGCCCGCGCCGCCGGCTGCGACGCCCGGGTCGCCACGGTCTGCGGGCGCTACTACGCGATGGACCGCGACAAGCGCTGGGAGCGCACGAAGCTCGCCTACGACCTCATCGTCTGCGGGCGGGGCGAGCACGCGGCGGCGGACGCGGTTGCCGCCGTCGAGGCCGCCTACGCGCGCGGCGAGACGGACGAGTTCGTGCGTCCGACGGTCGTTGCCGAAGACGGCGCCGTCCAGGACGGGGACGCCCTCGTGTTCTTCAACTTCAGGACGGACCGGGCGCGGCAGCTGAGCCACGCGCTCCTGGGTGGCGCCGGTTGGAGCGAGTTCGAGCGCTGCGCGTCGCCGCGCATCGACTTCCTGTCGCTGCTCGAGTACGACAAGGAGCTCCACGCCCCGTTCGCGTTCGAGCTGCCCGAGATCGACGACACCCTCCCGCAGACGATCGCGCGCGCCGGCCTCAAGCAGTTCCACACCGCCGAGACCGAGAAGTACGCCCACGTCACCTACTTCTTCGACGCTCAGCGCGAGGCGCCCTACCCGGGCGAAGAGCGCCGCATGGTTCCGTCTCCCAAGGTGTCGACCTACGACCTGCAGCCCGAGATGAGCGCGCCCGAGCTGGCGGCAGGCACCGCGGCCAGGGTGAGAGACGGCGACGACGCCTTCGTGCTCGTCAACTTCGCCAACCCGGACATGGTGGGGCACACGGGGAACCTGGCCGCCGCCGTGAGCGCCTGCGAGGCGGCCGACGCGGGCCTGGCCGCCGTGCTGGACGCCACGCTCGCGCGCGGCGGCGTGGCGCTCGTGCTCGCGGATCACGGCAACGCCGAGAAGATGCTGGAGGACGACGGCAAGCCGCACACGGCGCACACGACCAACCCGGTGCCGTTCGTGCTCGTCACCGACGACCCGGCGCTAGCTGACGCGAGGCTGCGTGACGGCGGGGTGCTGGGCGACGTGGCGCCGACCGTGCTCGCCCTTCTCGGCGTGCCGCAACCGACCGCCATGACCGGGCGCTCCCTGCTGGTCCGCTAGGGCGCCTCGAGGTCGAGCGCGAGGAGCGGCACGAGCATCTCGTCGCGGGTCAGGGAGCCGTGCATGCCTAAGGGGAGGCGCTCGGCGCGCGAACCCCACAGCGCCGCGCCGCCCCTCGCCAGCAGCACCACGTCGCCGACGCGCGCCGTCGCCTCGGGGTGTAGGCGCGTCGGGTCACCGTAGAGCCCCGCCGCGACGGCAGCTTCGCCCGCCAGGACCGTGAAGCGCCCCCCCAGGCGGGCGCGGGCCTCGTCCAGGAGCGCGTCGCGCCCGCCCCGGCGGGCGTAGAGGAAGACGTGGCGCGGCTCGCCCGCCGCGCGCCACGCCAGCCTGTCACTCAGCCACGGCAGCTCGTCGACGAACAGGGCCTCGGCCGGCGGGACGAGGTGGTGGCCGTGGTCGGCGGTGATCAGGAGGAGGGTGCGGCGCCGCGCCCTGGCCGAGAGCCCGGCGAGGGTGCGCGTCAGGCCGCCGACGAGCGCCTCGAGCAGCGGGAGGAACGTCGGGGTGGCCGGCCCGTCGCGGTGCATGAGGGTATCGACGTCCGGGAGGTAGGCGAAGGTGTAGCCGCGGGTCCCGACGCTCTCCTCGAGGTGGGCGGCAAGGCGCGTGAGCATGTCGACCCAACCCACGTAGCCGTCGACCTCGGCGCCGGCGTTCTGCAGCCGCGACAGGGGGCTGGACGCGATCGTTGCGGGCTGAAGCGTGCGGCTGCTCACGCCCGCCGCGCTCAGCACCTGGTGGATGGTAGGCGTGAGCAGCGCGGTCTCCGGCGCGAACCCCCACGCCTCGAGGTCGCCGCTACCGTGGTCGCTCCAGGCGGGTCGCCAGAAGAGCATGTTGGCCACGAGGCCAAGGGCGGGCAGGAGCTGGGTGTAGCCGAGGATGCCAAGCTCGGCGGGGGCGGCGCCGTTGCCCGCGAGCACGGTGGTGGCCACCGTGGTGGTGGATGGCGCCACCGTCGTCAGTGGACGACCGAGCCAGCCTTCCGGCCCGAGGTGCGCGGCGTGGCGCGTGACCAGCTCGCCCAGCCCCCGGTCGTCGCCCGCCAGCCCCTCGAGCTTGGCGTAGCCCAGGCCGTCTACCAGGAGGAGCACCACTCGGTCGTAGCGGTCGGCGAGCCCGGGTAGCGCCAGCGGGTCGCCGCGCCAGGGCCCGTCCACGCCGAGGAGGCTGCCGATGGTGGCGGGCAGGTCCGAGAGGGAGGGTCCAGGCGCGAAGGGGGCGACGAGCTCGGGACCCAGTAGTCCCTGGAGTGGTGTCGATGGCGACGTCATCACCGAACGGTACTCCGTCACCGTGGCGCCCGTGGCGCCACGGTGGGTCGCGGCGGGAACGAGAAGAGGCGCCCCGGACCCTGCCGGGGCGCCTCTCACCGGCCGCGGCGCGCTGGGCGCCGCGGCTCAGGCGGGTTTCAGAAGTCCATCCCGCCCATGTCGCCGCCCGGCATGGGGGGCGTCTTGTCTTCCTTCTCGGGGCGGTCGGAGATGACGACCTCGGTGGTGAGGAGGAGGGCGCCGATGGAGGCGGCGTTCTGGAGCGCGGTGCGCGTGACCTTGGCGGGGTCGACGATGCCGGCCTTGAACATGTCGGGGACGTACGAGTCCGTGGCGGCGTCGTAGCCGTACTTGCCGTCGTTCTTGCCGAGGATGTTGTTCACCACGACGCTGCCCTCGGCGCCGCCGTTGGCGGCGATCTGGCGGGCGGGCTCCTCGAGGGCGCGCAGGAGGATCTGGGCGCCGGTGCGCTCGTCGTGCTCGAGCGAGGCGACGACCTTCTTGACGGCGGTGGTCGCGTGGATGAGCGTCACGCCGCCGCCGGCGACGATGCCCTCCTCGACGGCCGAGCGGGCGGTCGAGAGCGCGTCCTCGTAGCGGTGCTTCTTCTCCTTGAGCTCCGTCTCGGTGGCCGCGCCGACGCGGATGACGGCGACGCCGCCCGAGAGCTTGGCCAGGCGCTCCTGGAGCTTCTCGCGGGCGTAGTCGGAGTCGGTGTGATCGAGCTCGGACTTGATGCCCTTGATGCGCTCCTGGATGCCCTCGGTGCTGCCCTGGCCCTCGATGATGGTGGTCTCGTCCTTGTTGCTGCGGATGCGCTTGGCGCGGCCGAGCTGGTTGAGGCGCACGTTCTCGAGCTTGTGGCCGAGCTCTTCGCTGATGACCTCGCCACCGGTGACGGCCGCGATGTCGCGGAGCATCTCCTTGCGGCGGTCGCCGAAGCCCGGGGCCTTCACGGCCGAGACGTTGAGCGTGCCGCGGAGGCGGTTGACGACGAGCGTGGCGAGCGCCTCGCCCTCGATGTCCTCGGCGATGATCAGGAGGGGCTTGCCCGTCTGCATGACCTGCTCGAGCACGGGGAGGAGGTCCTTGAGGGCGCTGATCTTCTTCTCGTGGATGAGGATGTAGGCGTCCTCGAGCACGGCCTCCATGGCGTCGGAGTCCGTGATGAAGTAGGCGCTCAGGTAGCCCTTGTCGAACTGCATGCCCTCGACGAAGTCGAGCTCCGTCTCCATGGTCTTGGACTCCTCGACGGTGATTACGCCGTCGCGGCCGACCTTGTCCATGGCGTTGGAGATCTGCTTGCCGACCTCGGGGTCGTTGGCGGAGATGGAGGCCACCTCGGCCACGGCCTTGCTGTCCTCGACGGGCTTGGCCATCGAGTGGATGCTCTCGACCGCCGCCTCGACGGCCTTCTCGATGCCGCGCTTGAGGGCGAGCGGGTTGGCGCCGGCGGCGACGTTGCGGAGGCCCTCGCGCACGATGGCCTGGCCGAGGACGGTGGCGGTCGTGGTCCCGTCACCGGTGATCTCGTTGGTCTTGCTGGCGATCTCGATGAGCAGCTTGGCGCCGATGTTCTCGAGCGAGTCGGCCAGTTCGATCTCCTTGGCGACGGTGACGCCGTCCTTGGTGATGGTCGGGCCGCCGAACTTCTTCTCGAGTACGACGTTGCGGCCCTTGGGCCCCAGCGTCACCTTGACGGCGTTGGCGACGGCGTTGACGCCGCGCTCGAGCGAGCGGCGGGCGTCTTCCTTGAAGGTCAGGTCTTTAGCCATGTTCTCTCCGTTATCTTGGGTTGACTAGGTGCTGGGTGGTGCCGGCGTTCCCGGGTTTACTCGAGGACGGCGTGGATGTCGCGCTGGCTGAGGATCATCAGGTCCTTGCCGCCGAGGTCGACCTCGGTGCCGCCATACTTGGCGAAGAGCACCGTGTCGCCGACCTTGACCTCCATGGGCTCGCGCGTGCCGTTGTCGAGGAGCTTGCCGGTGCCGACGGCGATGACCTTGCCGCGCTGGCTCTTCTCCTTGGCGCTGTCGGGCAGGACGATGCCGCTGACGGTCGTCTGCGGCTCGTCGATGACCTCCACCACGACCTTGTCTCCCAGCGGCCTGAGGGTCTGCTTCTTGTCTGCCATGGGTTCCTCCGGATAGGGTTTGTGCCTCACTTGGCAGTCTCGACCTGCGAGTGCCAAACGGCTACATGCTATCCGCGCCCACGAGGGACTGTCAAGTCGGTCGAATCAATCTCTTTGAGCGTGGGCCACTCAGGTCATCTGCGGCCTCTGGCCGCCGCTCAGCCGCGCCTCAACCCCAGCACCACGCCGGGCACGAAGGCCGCGGCGAACGGGATGTTGTAGGTCAGGAGCCGCAGCAGGCTCCGCCACGCCCGCTCGAGCGAGCTCGTCTCCAGGAGCGGGTCGACGCTGGCCTGGACGGCCGCCCAATCCACGCTCACGAACCCGGACCAGGCGAGCAGCTGGATGGCGACGAACAACAGGCCGAGCGCCAGCGCCACGAACTTCCCGACCTTCTTCAAGGCGTAACCGGCGATGAAGCCGGCGACGCCCCCGAAGGCGATCTGCTGCAGCCACGGGAAGACGGTCGACAGCTCGACGTTCACCGGCCGAGGTTACCACGGTGCCGGTGGCCGCCCCAAGGCGCCCTCCCCTGCGCGGCGACCTCCCGGGCGCGGCGCGTGCCGCTGCGGTAACATTGGCGGCGTGACCTCCGCTCCGTTCCGCCTCTCGCCCGACGTGGCGGCGGCGCTGGCGCGCCGCGCGCCGGTGGTGGCGCTAGAGTCCACCGTCGTCACGCACGGCCTGCCGCGCCCCCAGAACCTCGAGCTCGCAAGGCGCCTCGAGGCCGTCGTCAGGGAGGAGGGCGCGGTGCCAGCCACCGTCGGCATCTTAGGCGGCGAGGTCCGCGTCGGCCTCACCGACGCCGACCTCGACAGGCTGGCGGGTGGCGGGGCCGACAAGGCCTCCACCTGGAACCTCGCCGCCCTCGTCGCCGCCAAGCGAGACGCCGGCACCACGGTCGCCACCACCCTCTACGCCGCCCACCGCGCCGGCATCAAGGTGTTCGCCACCGGCGGCATCGGCGGCGTTCACGACACGCCGTTCGACGAGTCCGCCGACCTGGGCGCCCTCGCCGCGCACCGGGTGCTCACCGTCTGCGCCGGACCCAAGAGCATCCTCGACGCGCGCGCCACCGTCGAGCGCCTCGAGACGCTCGGCGTGCCCGTGGTCGGTTACCGTTCGCGCAGCTTGGCCGGTTTCGTCGTCCGCGAGACGGACGTCGCCCTGCCCGCCGGGGTGGAGACGCCCGCGGAGGCAGCGGCCGTGCTGCTCGCCCAGGAGGCCCTCGACCTGCCCGCCGGCGTGGTGCTGAGCAACCCCGTGAGCGTCGGGCTCGAGACCGGCGACTTCGCCGCGTACCTGGAGCGGGCCCGCGCCGGCGCGCGGTCCCAGGGCGTGACCGGCCGCGACACCACTCCCTACCTGCTGGCGAAGCTCGCCGAGCTGTCCGGCGGCGCCACCATGACCGTGAACCTCCGCCTCCTCGAGGAGAACGCCAGGCTGGCGGCGCACGTGGCGCGCGCGTACCAGCATGCCGCGGCCGAGCCCGCCACATGAGCCCGGACGACACGGCCAGGCGCCTCCCCGCCAACGGCCCGCACGAGACGCTGCACCCGCCGGCTCGCGCCGGCGGACAGGACGAGCTTGGCACGCTCTTCCGCCAGGCGCGGCAGGCGCAGGGCCTCGAGCTCAAGGACGTCGCGGAGCTGACGCACGTGCGTCGCGACTACCTCAAGGCGCTCGAGGAGGGCAGGTACTCCGACCTGCCGGAGGACGTCTACACGCGCAACTTCGTGCGCCTCTTCGCTCAGGCCGTCGGCGTGCCCGCCGACCGGGCGCTCGAGGTCTACCAGCGCGAGCGGCAACGCGCCGGCGGCCTCTCCACCCTGGAGGAGCGTCTGGAGAAGGAGCGGCGGGGCGAGCCGCCAGGGCAACCGCGACGGCGTGGGGGCGGCGGATTCCAGCTGAACCCGGCCGTCCCCACGCTGCTGCTGGTGGTGGCCCTCGTGGCGCTCGCCGTCTGGGGTTACAACTCGCTCTTCTTCCGCGGCGTGCCGGCGCCGCAGCCGGGCGAGGCCGGCACGGCCGCGCCGACCCCCGCGCCCCAGGCGGGGTCGCAGCCCCCCGGCGGGCTGGCGGCGCCCATCGGCGGCGCCGGAGCCCCCGACGGGCAGGCGGAAGGGGGTTCGGCCGGGACCGCAGCGCAGCCCGTGGGCGGCACGGTGCTCCTCGACGTCATCACCAACCCGCCGGGGGCGCGGGTGTCGGTCGACGGCTTCGTCCTCCCGGGCGTGACCCCGATCCGCGCCGTACCCGTCACAGCGCGCGCGGGTCGCACGCTCGAGGTCACCCTCGATGGCTACCGGACGGTCGAGCAGCGCTTCGATCTCACCGAGAGCCGCACCGTCGAACTCGACCTGACGGCCGTCGCGGCGGGGCCCGAGGCGGAGTCCACCGCGAGCGTCCCGGTCGGCGCCACCGAGATCGTCATCGTCATCAAGGCCACGAGCTGGCTCGAGGTCTACCGTGGGTCGGCCCGCAACGAGGGGGAGCGGCTCGTGTACACCACCGCCGCCCCCGGTCAGACCTACCGCTTCACGCTGCCCGTCTACGTCCACGCGGGCAACGCGGCGGGCGTGGAGGTGACCCTCGGCGACGGCGTGCCGTTCGCGATGGGATCCTCCGGCGCGGTGGTGGGACGGGCCTTCCAGGCGCAGTGACCCCGCGCCTCCCCGCCCGCGCATGAGCCGGGCGGCACCCGCCGTCACGTTCGGCTTGGCGCTCGCCTCCCTCGGTCAGCGGCCGGTGCGCACGTCGCTCACGGCGGTCGGCATCGCCGTCGCCGTGGCGGGGGCCATCGTCTTCCTGTCGTTGGGCGAGGGGATCAGGCGCGTCTTCGCGGACCAGCTCGCCAACCTCGGACCCGACATCCAGGTCACGTACGGCCCCGCCTCCGGCGACTTCTTCCCCACCACGCCGGACCTCCCGGGCCACTACCTGCAGGACCTGACGGCCGCGGCGCCGGCGCTAGGGATCCGTTCGGTCGTGCCCGTCCTCGTCTACCTCCGCGGCGGCTTCAGCCCCTCGTCGTCGTTCGTGATCGAGGGGTTACCGGCCGCCGTCGACCTTGGCGAGCTCTTCCACGGCGCGACGGCGCACGCCGGGCGCGGCCTGGTGCCGAGCGACGAGGGGGCGGCCGTGGCCGTCGTCGGCTCGAGCGCGGCCGAGCGTGGCGGCCTCGACGTCGGCTCGCCGTTGCGGCTGAACCCGACCACCAGCCTCGAGGTGGTGGGGATCGTCGGCGCCGGCGGCGGGCTCCTCGACAACCTCATCGTCGTGCCGCTCACGACGCTGCAGGCGGCCCTGGGAGTGACTGACCGCTATAGCCTCCTGGCCGTCTCGAGCGAGCGGCCGGAGCGCGCCGAGGCGGTGGCGGCGGCGGTTCGGGAGCGCTTCCCGGCCCTGGGCGCGCGGACGAGCTCGGAACTCTTCGCTCAAGTCAACGCCAGCCTGCGCGTGTCGGACGTCGTGCGCCTCGGCATCAGCGCCATCGCCCTGATCGTCGGCGCGATCGCGGTGGCCAACACGGTCATGATGAGCGTCTTCGAGCGCACGCGGGAGTTCGGGGTGATCAGGGCGGTGGGGGCGCGGCCCCGCTTCCTCTTCGGGCTCGTGCTCACGGAATCCGCCCTCCTTGCCGTGGCCGGCGCGGCCGTCGGTGTCCTCCTCGGCGGCCTCGGCGTACGCGCCGTGAACCACCTGGCGTACGACTACGTCGGGTTGCACGTGGCGCTGCTCACGCCCAGGCTGGTGGCGTTCGCCGTGCTGGTGGCGCTCGCCATGGGCCTGCTCTCGGGACTCGTGCCCGCGGCGCGCGCCGCGCGCCTGGGCGTGGCCGCCGCCCTCGCGCGCGAGTGAGGTAGACCGCTCGGGCCGGTTCCGGTCAGGACGGTAATATCGGGCATGTCTCCCCTGCGGTCCCTCAGGTTCCTGCTGCCGGTCTGCGCGCTCCTGCTGGTCGGCGCCGTCTCCGCTCAGTCGTACCAGTGGCGCGACGTGGTGCAGAAGGTCAACATCCTCCCGGGCGGCAGCGTGATCGTCGACGACACGCGCACGCTCTGGACCGACGACGACTTCGGCGAGGCGTTCATCTGCGTGCATCTCGCCCCCGGGCAACGCCTGACGCTGCTCGAAGGGTCGGGAGCGCTCGGTCCCGGCCCTTCGGCCACCGCCTTCCAACAGGCGTGCGACGGCGGCACGGAGGTCGTCGTCAAGAACAGCGTGCGCCTGTCGGAGCGCCGGGTGCGGTTCGTGTACCGCCTCGACGGCGCCCTGGACCTCCGCAGCGATGTCGTGCAGTGGTACTGGCAGATCCTGGAGCAGGACCACCCGCCCGTCAGGGGCTACAGCCTGACCGTCACGACGCCCGGACCGAGCGCGGCGCCCTACGACGCCTACGTCCACCGCTTCGCGAACCCGGAACTGCCCAGGGTGTCGTTGAGCGACGACCGCAGCCGCCTCGACGTCGCCTTCGACCGCGTTCCCAGCGGCGACGGCGTCGAGATCCGCTACCTCATGGACCCGGCCCTGTTCCTCGACCGGGGCAGCAGGCCCGGCATGGAGTCGTTCCTCCTGGCGGAGGCGAAGGACGCCGGGGTGCAGACGATGCTTCAGGTGCGGCGCTCCCCCTGGTGGGCCGCCCTGCCGGCCGCCCTCCTCGGCGTCACCGGACTCGCGAGCCTGCGCGACTACCGCCGCGTCGGCCGCGAACCGCGCGACGAGTCCATGAAGTACCCGTTCGAGCCGCCCTCCGACCTGCCGCCGGCGGCGGTGACCTCCGTGCTGCAGCAGGTCGCCAACCCCGCCGGCCTGGGGCCGGCCTTCCACGCCACGATCATGGACCTCATGCGGCGCGGCTTCGGCACCTTCGTCACCTCCGCCAAGAAGGGCGAGTTCGCCATCGAGCTCCACGATACCGACCGCAGCGGGCTCCACCAGTTCGAGAGCGACGTGCTCGGCTACCTCGCGAAGGCGGCGCGGACCGGCGCCCCCTCGCGGCTGTCCAGCGCCGAGCTGAAGGCCTACTCGCAGAGGTACGCGAGCGCCTTCATGTCGTCGTGGGGCAAGGGGGTCCGCGCCTGGCTGGAGGACAGGCTCGGGGGCTCCCTGCTGACCGCCGACAGCGTCAAGGTGGCGCGGAAGCACGGCGGACGCCTCCTGCTCGTCGCGCTGGCGTCCGGCGCGTTCGCCTTCGTCGTCACCGGTCCCGCTAGGGGTCTCGTCATCGCCCTCGCCGGCGCCGCGCTCGTCGCCGCCATCGCCTCGAAGATCGCGCTCGTCGCCTGGCGGCCCGAGGTCGCCCGCGAGGTTCACGGCTGGCAGGGGTTCAAGCGCACCCTCACCGACTACACGCGCATGAAGGATGCTCCCCTCGACTTCTTCGGTCTCTGGGACGTGTACTACTGCTACGCCGCCGCCCTCGGGGTGGCAGACCAGTACCTCAAGACGCTGAAGAAGGCCGCGCCCATCGCCGGCGCCGACGAGACGGCGATGATGAGCCGCGCCACGTGGTTGAGCGCGAGCAGCGGCGGCGGCTTCTCGAACCTGGGGGCCCTCAGCAGCTCCATCAGCACCCTGTCGAGCGCCCTCTCCTCCGCCTCCGCCTCCGCGTCCTCCGGCGGCTCCTCGAGCGGAGGCGGAGGCGGAGGCGGCGGGGGCTCGTCGGGCGGGCGCTGACCGCCCTGGACGCCACCGCGGCGCCGCCGAGCGCACGGGACGGTCCGGCGGCGCCGCCGCTGAGCGCCACCGACCTGACGCGGACCTACGCCGCCAGGAGCGGCCAGGTGCCCGCCCTGAGCGGCGTGACGGTGACCTTCCACCCGGGCAGGCTGACGGCCATCAAGGGGCCGTCCGGGTCGGGGAAGTCGACGCTGCTCAACCTCCTCGCGGGCCTCGACCGCCCCACGGCGGGCGCGGTGCGGCTCGGGGAGACCGACCTCTCCACGCTAGACGAGACGCGGTTGGCGGCGCTGCGCCTACACCGCTTCGGCTTCGTGTTCCAGTCGTTCAACCTGCTGCCCGTCCTGACGAGCTGGCAGAACGTCGCCTTCCCCATGGGCCTGGCCGGAGTCGACGCCGCCACCCGGCGCGCCAAGGCCATGCGGCTGCTGGAGCGGTTCGGCCTGGTCGGCCGCGCCGCGCACCTGCCCGCCATGCTGTCGGGCGGCGAGCGCCAACGGGTCGGCCTGGCGCGAGCGCTCGTCAACGACCCCGACGTGCTGTTCGCGGACGAGCCGACGGGCAACCTCGACAGCCGCAGCGGCGAGGTCGTCCTCGCGGCGCTCGCCGAGGTGGCCGCCGAGGGGCGAACGGTCATCATCGTGACCCATGACCTGCGGATCGCCGAGCGCGCCGACGCCGTGCTCGAGTTGCTCGACGGTCGCGTCGTCGGCGCGGACGGCGCCATCACGGCTCGCGGCCACGCCCACGACGGCTAGGGGCACGGCGGTGCGATCCATCGAGGCGACCGACGGTCGCACCACCAACCGCGGCGCCGGCTGGGCCGTGGCGGTGGCGGGGCCGGCGCGCTCAGTCGACGGGCTCTAGGCCGCCGCCCCCGAAGACGCGCCTGAGGTACGCGAAGGACGCCTTGGGGGTCCTGCGCAAGGTGGCGCGGTCGAGCGCCACCACCCCGAACGGGCGCGTGTACCCGTCGGCCCATTCGAAGTTGTCGACGAGGGTCCAGGCCAGGTAGCCGCGGACGTCGCAACCCGCCGCGATGGCGTCGGCCACCGCCCGCAGGTAGCGAGAGAAGTAGTCGATCCGGCGCCGGTCCGCCGCGCCCGACCCCGCCGCGCCGGCGGCGTGGGCAGCGCCAAAGGCGGCGCCGTTCTCCGTGATCACCACGGTCGGGTTGCCGTACGAGTCCCGCAGGTCGAGGAGCACGCGCTCGAGCGCGTGGGGCGCGACCCGCCACCCGGACAAGGTGACCTCCTCGCCGGGTCCCGGCGGCACGATCTCCAGCCCGAGCGGCCCACCCCCGGCCCGCACCCGCTCCAGCGTGTAGTGGTTGACGCCGAGGACGTCGATCGGCTGCTGGATGAGGGCGTCGTCCCCGCTCCGGGCGACCGGCTCGAAGAAGCCGGCCACGCTCTCCGGGTAGCGCCCCAGCAAGAGCGGGTCGAGGCTGCAGCGGTTGTAGGCCGCGTCCGCCAGGCCCGCGGCGGCCACGTCCTCCTCGCGCGGCCCGCCCGGGCCATGCGGGGCCTCGACGGGCTGCAACTGCACTATCGTGCCGAGCCTCAGCCCGACCTCCTCCGTGCGCAGCCTCGCCACGCCCAGCCCCACCGCGAGGTTCTGATGATGCACGGCCGCCAGGTACGTGGCCAGGTCGCTGGCGCCCGGAGCGTGCATGCCCACCAGGTGGCCGAGGAGGGCGTGCGCGTTCGGTTCGTTGAGCATGAAGAACGTGCGCACCCTGTCGCCCAAGCGGCGGGCGACCGCGCCCGCGTAATCCGCGAAGTAGTGGGCGCAGTCGCGTTGGCCCCAGCCGCCGAGGTCCTGCAGCGCCTGCGGCAGGTCCCAGTGGTAGAGGCAGACCCACGGTTCGATGCCGGCCTCCAGCAGCTCGTCGACGAGCCTGTCGTAGAACGCGGCGCCGGCCGGAGCCGCGCGTCCACGCCCGGTCGGGAACCAGCGCGGCCAGGAGACGGAGAAGCGGTAGACCCGCGCCCCGAGCCGGCGTAGCAGCTCCACGTCCTCCTGGTAGCGGGCCAGGTGGTCTGTCGCGACGTCGCCCGTGCTGCCGTCGACGATCGCCCCTGGCCGCCGCACGAACCGGTCCCAGATCGACTCGCCCTTGCCGCCCGCCGCGCTCGCCCCCTCGATCTGGTAGGCCGAGGTCGACACGCCCCATAGGAAGTCGTCAGGGAAGACGTTCACGGCAAGGCTCCGCCTGGCATTATGCCCCGAAGGGCCGCGACGGGGAGCGCACGAGGCACGACCTCACTCGCGGTAGCATCGCAGCGATGCCGCCCAACCCGCCCCACCGACGCGTCTTCGCGGTACTGGGAGTGGCGCTGGCGGCCGTGTCGTTCGCCGCCATCTTCATCCGCTGGGCCGACGCCCCCGGCGTGGTGGTGGCCCTCTACCGCATGCTTGTCGCAGCGGCGGTGATGGCCCCCCTGACCCTGCGGGGCCTGAGGCGCAAGCCGTTCACGCGGGTCGGCGCGCGGACCACCCTCCTCGCCGGGGTGATGCTGGCCCTCCATTTCGCCACCTGGATCACGTCGCTCACCTACACCACGGTCGCCGCCAGCGTGTCGTTGGCCGCCACGGCGCCCCTGTGGGTGGCGCTGTTGGCGTGGGCGTTCCAGCGGCGCCCGCCGAGCGCGCTGACGCTGCTCGGCGCCCTGATCGCGGTGGCGGGGGCGGCCGTCATCGGCTACGCCGACGCGGGAGCCGCGAGCGGC